>NZ_JANHGP010000076.1:0-8137 GCF_024494585.1 Acinetobacter sp. 5862 | reverse complement strand
ATGACAATTTTATATACTCCATAAACCCTTTAAATTAATTAGGTGGTTTATGTCGCACTTCAAGTTTTACTCTGCCCAGTATTTGGGAATCGATATGTAATCGCCACGCTGGATCTACCTAGCCATATCACAAATATTGCATATCTGCTAAGGAATACAAAACAATATTCAACTGATAACCTAATAAGGCAACATACTTTATTTTCCCTCTACGCCCCATTCGTTCCAAAGAATATACGTGATAAAGCCATTGAGCTAATGCACGGAAAAACTAATGGGGCTCTGCATACAATGTTAGGCGTTGCTGCATCTAGAATTAAAGCCGTTCAGAACTTTCAGGCTTGTCCAAAATGTATTGAAATTCAGCTAATAAAATATGGTGAAGCTTTTTGGAAAAGAGACTGGTTCATACCCAATCTACCGATATGTATAGAACATGGTTCATCCTTATCTATTTATAAAGAAAAACCATCAGATTCCAGACATCATTTTCAGCCATTCATAGAATCACATTTTTCAATAGAATCAGTTGGCTCAGTCTTTTCTCAAGACCTCATCATATCAGCACCAATACAGCAATTACTGAATCTTTTCTCATATCCATCAATATCTTTTGACCAATGGACTCACTTCTATTATGGATTGGCACAAGACTCTGGGTATGCACGTGGGCAACATATAAAACACGATCAAATTTTAGAACTGTTCTTACAATATTGGGGTCAAGAATATCTTCAAGCTAAAAATCTACTTTGTCATCAAAATGAGGAAAATTCTTGGTTAAAAAATATATTCCGTAAGCACCGAAAAAGCTTTAGTTTCTTTGAACATTTACTTGTTTGGCAAACTTTTCTTTCACGAGAGAAATTAGAAAATATTTTTCATCATGCTCAACATATTCAGCCAGTTTTCATAGTAAAAACAACAACTATTGAAAATGACTTAGATATTGTAAAGTGTGCAGAATACCGTAAAAAGTGGCAGCAGCTTGTTAGAAAGAATGGTATTAAGGTGAGTCGCTCCATAAGCAATGGAGGTGCCATCTATGCGTGGTTATATCGCCATGATTATAAATGGCTTCAACAATATAATTCCAAACATCAAGTAGTACGTTCGCCTCTTAACACTCGTGTAGACTGGCATAATCGTGATCGAGAATATGCAAAAGTACTATTGCGACTTGCTCACCAATTCAAAGATGATCTGAGTCCTACACCTAGACGTTCTAGAAACTGGTATCTTATGCAATTACCACAACATTCAAGCATAGAGCATAACCTCTCTAAGCTCCCATTGGTTAGATGCTTTTTGGTAAAGTATGTTGAAAGTATTACTGAATACCAGCTACGCAGAGTCTGTGTAGCTGTTAAAATCTTATCTTCAGATTTTCAACCGTTGCACTTATGGCGAGTTTTCCGCTTGGCAGGACTTAGCAAAGAAAGAATCACCCCTGATGCAGCAAGAATTCTAAAACTATCTGGATTTTTCAATACTCATGACGGTAAAAATTAATCATTTTGATCATAATGTAACAGTTACACATATTGGCGGCCTATTCAAAGGTTCAAAATCAAAAATCTGGAGTATTAACCTACAATGCTCACCAAAACAAGAAAAGAAATTTACTAACTTTAGCAATGCAGCCATGTTAATTCGTGGCAAAAAACTAAACTGTAGCGAAAGACAATTATCTAAACCGAATCTAGTGATTACTTTGTCTGATCAGAATTTTCTAACCCCCTCTCTTTTAAAAGATTTTGATGAATTATCAACGGATTCAAATCTTACATATTTTGAGGGAATACAAACTAGTTTCATTATAGAAGGACCCAATCAGGTCACTATTCATCTACCACAGTTTGAGCTTGCAAGAACACTTTTTCTCATTAACTCTTATTTTTGTCGGGCAAGCCTCAGTACAACGACCATTCAAAATGAATTTGCAATATGCCAAGATAATGAGGAAACAGTAATTGTCTTTTTAGAAAATACAATGCCTTTAAAACTTGTAAATCAAAAGGGAACCCAATGTCTATTAGCCTGGTTACTACTTGATCCTAATGCCAAACAGTCATTTGAAAGCATTTGTCGTTATTTTAATACTCAACTGATTGATAAGGATGGATGGAAGAAATGGATTTTTCAATTTGATCCACCCTCAATGGACGGTTGGACACTCCATTTTCGAGGAAGATATAATAGGTCACAAGATGCTTTTCTTGTTGAAGAAATTGTTGGCATAGAAATCGATACTGATATTCCTACTGACATTAGTTTTGATCACCCATCTTTCACTCAAATCAAGACGGAAGGACAACAATCGGAACAAGGCTACAAACCCGAATATAGTAGTACGCTTGACCCTACAATTGAAGATGGTACGACAGCGTCCATAGAGCACGGAGTTCGTATTTTGGATGGTAATGAGTCATGGGTGAGTTTCAAAAAACCATTGACCATCAACAAGAAAGGGAAAACCAAAATAACAGGACAGAAAAGCACGGATGCTGAAAATGATGAATCGGCTTCTGGTCATTTAGCGAGTACAGACGAGGCAAATAGTGCAGGCGATTTACCTGCGGCAGATGTAGGAGGGAAAAAGGACTACACAAATTATGATCAGAAATATGCCCAACGCTATCATGATTTCAACTCGATGATACAAGTGCTTCAATCTACACATCAATGTGTGCTATATGAATCACTTACCCATGAGCTTACGAAAGTTGGGCGTTCCGAGTGTCATAGAATCAGTAAAGATAAACTACGAACCATTAAGTTTGTTCACCTTTGCTATAGAAGTGATGACTTTCTTCTCATTGAATTAGATACATCAGATGGGGTAAAAAGTATATCAACTAAGTTAATCTACCTGACAACCGATGATTGGAAGATTTATTTAGATAAAATTAAGACTCATCTAGTCGCAAAATCACTGTCATGGCCAAATGATTTGTTTGATGATGTATTTGGTGCAAATGCCCATACTCATATTGTCCATCCACGGTTTTCATCACAAGGAAATGACTCTTCAGAAGCTGTTAATAATTGGGCTGTAAGAATTATGAATGTGTTAAAGGATCTATTTTAAATCAAGGAAAATTATCAGTTTATCAGACCAAATGATAAGGAAAAATATTTTAACTTTTGCTATAATTTGTTCATTCAATAAACAAAACCAAGAATTATGCTACCTAGTTTTCAAACACTATGTGGGGCACCATGGCGGATTTTACCTCCTGGTGAACATCTTGCTACATTACAAGAGGTTAAACAAACCTTAGCCTTTAATCCGCATAGACTTAATCTATTTAATGGACTTGTAAACGCAGCTAATTTACTCGCTCGGTCAGGATGTAAGTATTTATACCTTGATGGAAGCTATGTCACTGAAAAAGATATGCCTGGTGATTTTGATGCTTGTTGGAGCATTGAACAGGTTGACTTTAATATTGTTGATCCAATTTTTCTAGATTTAAGTAATGGGACTACTGCCCAAAAAGCACGATTTGGAGGAGAGCTCTTCCCCAACTGTACAGAAAGAGCATCAGGCAAATTGTTTAAAGACTTTTTTAAGAATGAAAAACATACAAATCAGGAAAAAGGGATTATTGTAATAGATCTTCAAGCCGAATTTTCTTTAATGAATCAGGGAGTGTAAAAATGATTTTAAACTCTTTTGAATTAAGTCTAACAGAGCAAAAAATTAAGCAGATACAAGCTACAATTATTGAAGTAGAGAAAGATACTTCTGTCGCTCCCTTTATATCAAAATTAGAATTAGATTCTTTAAATGTATTTTTAAATGAATTAGTTGAAGAGCGTGATGAGTTCTTAGAAATTAGCCAAAAATTTAAACACAAAATTCCTGTAAAAAAGGAAATACTTAAATACCCAGAAAATCTAGTTTATATCAGAATAGCTAATGATATTTCTCAAGAAGATATAGCTGCACTTTTAAATGTTAGTATTGAGGAAATAAAAAGACAGGAAGACTACCTTTATAGACATTTAGATTCTATTTCTTTATTAAGAATAAATGACTTTTTAGAAGAAAAAATATCGAATAGTTTAACTGTACATACGTCTCCAATTGATTGGAATAAATTTCCAATTAAAGAAATGTTAAAACGTAAATGGTTATTATCAGGCAATATTGATCCAATAAGTGCAATCAAAGCACGATTTACAGATCTTTTTGGTAACGAGCAATATGAATTAGCATTACATAGAAAGTTTCACTTTAATGGAAACTCCCCCAATGAATACTCATTGCTTGCATGGCAGATTCAGGTTCTCAGTAAAGCAAAAGAGATAACAAAGCAAATTAAGGTGCCAAAATTTAATAAAGATTCATCTTGGCTAAATCATTTAGTTAGAATTTCTACTAATTCAAATGGACCTTTAGAAGCTCAAGAATTTCTTTTATCAAAAGGAATTATACTAATTGTAGAGCCACATTTACCATCTACATATCTTGATGGTGCTGCAATGCTTTTGCCAAATACTTCAATCCCTGTAATAGGGCTCACATTAAGACAAGATCGCCTAGATAATTTTTGGTTTGTTCTTTTCCATGAATTAGGTCATATTTTTCTTCATCTGAATGCGGAACGCACCTCTATAGTTGATGAAGACGTAGGTATAACTAAAGATGAGGTTGAGATTGAAGCTGACAACTTTGCACTGAACAACCTAATTCCTTCAGAACAATGGGATATGTGCATGTGTAGGTTCTATATCAATGAAGATGCCTTAAATGAAGATGCCCGAAATCTAAATATTCACCCAAGTATTATTGCTGGTAGATTAAGAAGAGAAAACAATAATTATCAAATTTTTAATGAAAAAGTTGGATTAAAGCAAGTAAGAAAATTATTCTGGGGTGATGAATATGATTCTGAGTAACCATTATGTTCCTTTCTTAAAGTGGCGACAAAGTGAATACCAAGCATTGTTTAAACTCAAAAAAGAGATTAAGGATCTTATCACCCCTTATATAATAATGCCTCCAATCGAATATGATTTTGAAGAAAAGCGATTAAAGAAAACCATTCAAGAACATATTGAGCCGATGCCAAAACGGCTCAAAGACAAATGGGGTTCTAGACTTGCTCTTCTAGACTTTCATGACAGTATTGAACAAGGAATCATGGACAATGGAGAAAATGTTATAAAATATGTATATACCAAGAGTCTTGCTATGGGATGTAAACTAATTCCCGTTATTTCTTTCGAAAAGTCTAAATGGTATTTAACAGAAATTAAATCAATTATTAGTACACAAAATTGCGGCCTTGCTTTAAGACTTTTTCTTGAAGATTTAGATAAGCCAAATATAAATGGTGAAATTGATCAAGTATTGGAGATGTTTGATTTAAATATAAATAATATAGATTTGATTATTGATTTAAAAACACCTGATAAATTTGAGCCATATGCTTTGTTTTCCAACTTAATCTTTATGAAAGTTAATAAGATAAACAACATCAAAAGTTATCGTTCTTTTGTTATAGCAGCACATTCACTGAATCTAAGAGAGATTAAACAGCCTGGTGGGTTGTTTACTCGCCATGAATGGATGCTATATCCTTATCTTATAAAGAAGTTCAAAGATAAATTACCAACTTTTGGAGATTACACAACTGATGATATAGAGTTTCTCCCTCCTATGGATATGCGGAAGGTCAACCCATCAGCAAAATTAATTTATACACTGCCTCAGCATTGGCACGTCTTAAAAGCTAAAGCATTTAGAGGGAATGAGATCCAAATGGTTTCTCTTTGTGCAAATGTTATTGGACTACCAGGTTACAAAGGAGTTCCTTTCTCTGATGGGGATAAACGAATTCATGATACTGCTAATGGTAAAGCAAACTTTGGAAACCTAGGAACATGGAAGCAAGTGGCAATCAACCATCATATGACAAAGGTTGTTCATCAACTCTCCAGTTACCACGCTTCAATAATTTAGTTTTAATTTCCAAGGCTAATTGTTGGACAGTCATAACTTGATTCAATTGCTTATACAATTCTTTTCTAGTTTTATATTCAAGTCTCTCTGTAATACCATATTGATACAGTAGGTCAATAGCTTCTGACTTCCATAAGATATGAGCTAGACTAATGAAGTCTACATTTGGATTAAGTTTAGCTCGCCTAATAGAACGAAAACTTACGCCACCTCTAGGACCTTTAGTGGCTAGAATAAGCCCACACCATTCAGGGGTAGAAATCATTACATCTTTAAAATGATTTTCTGCTACAACAAAGGTGACTTTTTGCAAGCTTTTTGAATATTGTGATAACTGATTTTGTAATCTAAGTAGATTATCTTTAGAACTCTTAATTTCATAGCCATGAATACAGTTATCAAACACTGCTATGTCTACTCGATTTCGACCATGCTCTAAAGATAGCTCATCAACGACTAAATGATCGTCTTTAACGTAGTATTGCTTTTGCAATCTACTGTGTAAAGCATGACGAATATCTTGATCATTTGTTGCATTCATTTTCTTTAAAGTATCTAAACTTCACCTATATTTAAAGATGTATTATACAATGTAGAAAACTTAGACGATAGAAAGACTAACAATTTCCGTAGACAGTTAACAACTATTTTGTAATTATGAAAATAGGAAGTTTTAAATTTTTTATTTTAAGTTAAAAACTATTTTGTCATTTATATAGCAAAGAAATTATCTAACACTTTGATTTTGGTTGTTCTTTAGTTAACAACTATTTTGTCTGACCATATCAAGGGCTATTGTACTTTCCGAGGGAGAGACAGAAGATCAAGTCTTACCCTTGTTATTTGAGACTTATTGTGGAAAAACTACTTTTGAGCTAGGCATAAATTTTGTTGCAGTGAATGGCTCAGGAGCTAAATATCTTCCCTTTCTTATATTAGCCAAAGATTTTGACATACCTGTATTCATATTTTCTGATGGAGAATCTAAAACAGTACAAGAATTAAAAACTAATTATGAAAAAGTATTCGGATCAGTTGACTTGATGAGCTGTAATAATATTACTATCTTAAATAATACAGACTTTGAAGGATATTTATTAGAACAGAATTATACAGCATTGATAGAACACTCTATTAAACTGGTGAATGGTGAAAATTTTATAGAAAATTGGATAGAGCGTAAAAATGGTACTCCATTAAAACCTAAAAAGTCAGCTAGACCACCATGTACATTATGTAATCAGCCTATATTTGAATCTCTACTTAGAGATTACAGTGGAGATGAAGGTAGAAAGCGAGCGATTCTTGAAATTTTAGACTCAAGTAAACCTCAGTATGCAAAGGCTATTGCTGAAAGTTTATTATCTTTAACTGCTGATGAATTGCCACAAAAACTAAAAGATCTTTTTCAACAAATAACTACTGGAATTGGATATGAATCTCTCACAAATACAACTTCAGATAGTTGAGTCTCCTTTGGATGTACCTATTCAGGTCTTAGCATCTGCTGGTGCAGGAAAGACTCGGGTTTTAACTGAGCGTATAAAATATATCTTAGCGAATACCAAAAAGAATGGAGTGATAGCTCTAACATTTACTAATAAAGCTGCTGATGAAATGTTGATGCGATTATCTTTCGAGGAAAATATTCAAGAAAGAACATGGATTACGACTATTCATTCAATGGGTCAAAGGATTCTTGAAAAATATGGTCATACTGTTGGTTTACCTACTGACCTTCATGTTTATGAAAGAGATCAGGATAAAATGGAAATTTTTATGCAATCTTTACGTGAAGATGGCATAGATGTTGATGAATATCTTAATGTGGTAGATTCGAGAGAGTTAAAAAACAGAGAAAAGCAGTTACAGAAATATTTAGATGTGTTTGCTCAGATTAAAAGAGAGATACTTACAGAGTTTGATATTCTTGAAGAGTATCCAAATAAAAATGTATGGAAAATATATGAAGCTTATCAAGATTCAATGATCCGTAGTGGCGGAATTGATTATGATGATATTTTAATTTACGCACATAGAATATTGATAACACATGATTGGATTGCCAAAATTTACAGAGCTAAATGGCTTTGTTGCACAAACCTATCTGTAAAGGCTTTTTCAGCGATATAATTTTCAAATGAAGAAGCCTACACACAAAAT
>NZ_JANHGP010000019.1:0-8414 GCF_024494585.1 Acinetobacter sp. 5862 | reverse complement strand
GCAGTTAAAGTTGTTTTACCATGGTCAACGTGACCAATTGTACCCACGTTTACGTGTGGTTTATTACGTTCAAACTTAGCCTTAGCCATTTGATTTTCCTCGTTTACGTCGACACCAGTTTAGAGAAAAACAACCCTGAAAAACTTTCTTTATCGACATTCGCCTAAAAAACTAGACACCCAATACTTGAAAAGCAGACTATAATAGCCTGCTTCTTTAAAAATTTTGTAGAAATTCTACTAAGCTGTATATCTGGAGCTCTTATCGAGATTTGAACTCGAGACCTCTCCCTTACCAAGGGAGTGCTCTACCACTGAGCTATAAGAGCGACATCTTCGATGGAGCGGGAGACGAGGATCGAACTCGCGACATGCAGCTTGGAAGGCTGCCACTCTACCAACTGAGTTACTCCCGCATGTTGGTACTTACCACTTCAATCGAAGTTAGATGGTGGTGAGAGAAGGATTCGAACCTTCGAAACTTTCGTAGCAGAGTTACAGTCTGCCCCCTTTGGCCGCTCGGGAATCTCACCATATCACACTTACACAGTGCTGTTCTTTACGCTATACTACCACACTTTTAAGATGGTGCCGGCACACGGATTCGAACTGTGGACCTACTGATTACAAGTCAGTTGCTCTACCAACTGAGCTATGCCGGCTTTTTCTTAGTGTTTCGTACGTTTCGTATCGGAACGGTGTGCAGTTTAGCAAAACTCTGAATCGATGCAAGTGGTTTTTTCAAAAAAACCGTTAAAAACTCATAAAATCAATCCGTTTGATGATAATTCAACCGCTTTGATCACTGCGCGAGCTTTTATTTGAGTTTCATTCCACTCTGATTCAGGATTTGAGTCTGCAACTAAGCCTGCCCCAGCCTGTACATAGACCTTTTTATCACGAATCACACAGGTACGAATCGCAATCGACATGTCCATTTCACCATGCCAGCCTAAATAACCTACAGCACCACCAAATACACCACGTTTAACTGGTTCTACTTCATCAATGATTTCCATAGCGCGGATTTTTGGTGCACCTGAAAGTGTTCCAGCAGGAAAGGTTGCTTTAAACACATCTAAAGCATCCACGTCATCACGTACTTCACCCTGCACATTAGACACGATATGCATGACGTGAGAATAACGCTCAATCACCATACGATCAGTCACTTGCACTTTACCAATTTTAGAAACGCGACCAACATCATTGCGACCCAAATCGATTAGCATGAGATGTTCTGCAATCTCTTTTTCATCTGCAAGTAAATCTTGTTCCAAGGCAAGATCTTCTTCCTTAGTTTTACCACGTGGTCGTGTTCCAGCCAAAGGACGTACTGTTGCGATACCATTTTCTAAGCGTGAAAGAATTTCTGGCGAAGAACCCACGATATGAAATGGCTTTTGATCTGTGAGCGTTTGTCCTTGCACTAGAAATAAATACGGTGATGGATTGAGATGGCGCAATGCACGATAAACTTGTAAAGCCTCACCATCAAAGTCAGACACCATACGTTGACCAGGCACAACCTGCATCACATCGCCTGCACGGATATACTCTTTTACTTTCTCAACGGTTTCTAAAAACTTCTCTTTACCCGTAATGGATTCAAAATGTGGCGCAGTATGAGGTTTCGCTTGCAAGCTGACAGGCGTAGCGAGCAACTGCTCAAGTTGATCCAACTTCTGCTGAGCCTTCTTATAGGCATCAGGCTGACTCGAATCTGCGTGATGAATTAAAAACAAAGTGTCCTTTAAATTATCAAACACAATCACGGTTTGAGACAACATTAACCAAAGATCTGGCAACGTCACAGGATCAGCCGTGGGAACGTTTTTAAGTTTTGGTTCGATATAACGTACCGCGTCATACCCCAAATACCCAACCAAGCCACCAGTAAAACTTGGTAATTCAGGCAATTCAACTTGGGTTGGCACCTTAAATTGACTTTGAAAATCACGGATATACTGAAATGGATCAGCGCAGTCTTGCTGGTGAAGCGAGCCATCAGCTTGCTGAATGGTCAATACACCCGCATTACAGGAAAAAACAATCGACTCCCCTAAACCAATCATTGAATAGCGCGCCCAATTCTCACCCCCTTCAACAGACTCAAAGAGATAAGCTTGTTTTTGTTCTTTAAAACGTGCAAAAACAGAAAGTGGGGTTTCTGTATCAGCTAAACGTTGGCGATACACAGGAATGGTGTTATAGCCTGCTGATTTTAATTGCTCAAATTGTACTAAGGTCGTCATGAATCTTCTCTATGGTTTTAATTTCTGTGCGTTTTTTCTGTAGTGCCTTCTCAAGCCCGCCATCGAAAAACCATAACAAACTTCATGCTTGTCTCCTGACTAAATCATCTTCTATCAATTCTGCCAAACTATCGACCACTTGCTGTGGCTGACAGTCATAGATACTTTCCCCATGATTATAGCCATAGCTGACCACAATACAATCAATACCTGCACGTCTAGCGGCTTCCACATCATTACTCGAATCACCGATCATCAAAGTTTGTGACGCTGTAATATTTTGTTGCTGCATACAGTGTAGTAAAGGCAAAGGGTGAGGTTTACGTTCAGCTAAACTATTACCACCAACCACCATCTTAAAATATGGGCTTAACTGCAAAATATCGAGGATACCTTGCGCTAAATGCTCTGGTTTGTTAGTTACGCAAGCCATCGTAATATTATGCTGTTGGCAGTAATCCAAAAATGGTAAAACACCTTCATATACTTTGGTATTTACACATAATTCTTGTTCATAAATCTCAACAAAAGTATCAAGCAATTGCTTCTGCTGCTGGGCATCAATCTGCCCAAACAAATGCTCCAAGACAGTCTCACATAGTTTAGCCGCACCCTTGCCTACCCAAGCTCGAATCTGCACCTCTGTTAGCAATGGTAATGCCAGTTTTTCCAAACTTAGATTCATTGCTCGATATAAATCAGCCGCCGAGTCCACAAGCGTCCCATCTAAATCAAATAAAATTAAACTTCGTTGTTGTAACTGAGCAACAGACATAGATTTCGACTCAAGAAATAAAAAGGCACGCCCATATGGGCATGCCTTGATTGTAAAAGGTTAATATAATTATTTAAAGAATAACCAAGCAATCACAGCTAAAATGATGAGTACAACAATTGAAATTAAACCAATCGATGCATTTTTTTGCTGTTCAATTTCTTGTTGAACACGAGAAATAGGTTCTTCAATCGCGATCGGCTGCTGTTCAGCAGCAGCATGAACATCAATACCTTCAGGAATTGGTGCTGGTTTTGGAATTCCAACTTGTTGTGGCATACCATCTCGATTAATCGAAGTCTCCGCAGCTCGCTCTGCAAGCGTTGGCATACCCGCATCGTGATTCGTTGCCGCTACTGGCTCAACTTCAATTTCAGGTAAATCAGCCTTATAACGCTCAGGAGCAAGAATCATAAATATAAAACTGGCAAACTGGAGCATATCCCCATCATGCAATTCTATTTCCTGTTCCTGCTCAACACGCTCACCATTCACAAATGTTCCATTTGTAGACTTTAAATCTTTTACCCAAACATGGTCATCTCTAAACAGTAATGCAGCATGTTTTCGTGAAATATCCTTGAGCTGCAACAAAATTTCAGCGTCCGGATCCCGCCCCACCAGCATGTCACGCTCAATACTAATCTCTTGCCCTGTAAATTCACCTGTGATGGCTTGTAATTTCCAAGTCATAGATGTTTATCCTTATCATAATTTCTTTCAATCATAACATTGTGACATAAGCGCTTCTGTGCATCTACTGTGAAGACGCAGGACGAATCGTCGTGGTTGTCACTGTATGTTTACTGCGTTCAGTTGCTTTGGCTGGAAGCTGCACCGTTTTTCGTTGTATTTGAGGCTCAACTACAACGACAGGCTTTGTGATAACCACAGCCTCTTTTTGCGTTGTTGTTGGAACTTTTTGGTATGGTGAGCTACTTACCGCAGGTTGTGGGCGATAAATATCCGCAACATTTTCAGGTAATTTTGCAAAATTACCATTTTTATCCATAGACAATTGGAGACTGTATAGCTGGTTATAACGTTGTTGAGATATACGTTGCACATCCTCAGCATCACCCACTATGGTTGGATGGATAAATACAAGTAAATTACGTTTTTCATTGCCACGACTATCTGAACGGAACAAACGACCAAGATAAGGAATATCCCCAAGAACAGGCAAACTTTGACGACTAACATCAGTCTGATCGGTAACCAAGCCACCTAACACGACTGTTTGCCCATGATCTGCGAGAACTGAAGTTTTAATCGCTCGTTTACTTGTCACCAAGTCAGCAGCCTGACCCTTACTATTTTCAACGTTTGAAACTTCTTGCTCCACTTCAAGTCGAACAGAACCACCTTCACCGATATGAGGGATCACCTTTAAAGTAACACCCACATCTTTACGCTGAACAGTTGTGTAAGGATTCACCGTACTGTTTCCAGTCGTCGCAACTGAACCTGTTACAAATGGAACATTCTGCCCTACGACAATATACGCTTCTTCATTATCCATAGTCACGATGGATGGTGTAGACAATAAATTTGATTTTTTATTTTCTTTTAGCGCTTGAATGAGAGCACCATATAATTTACGAGAGCCATTCGCACCTTCTTTGTAGTCACCCAAAATAATAGATGAACCTGTACCGAGTGCGGAACCGGCACCTGCTGCCCCACCTGTTAGGTAGCCTGCTGCGAGCTTAGAGATACTAGAACCAACATTCGAAAAGTTAATTAACCCAACACCGCTATTGAGATCACCTAATGCCCATTGCACACCAAGTTGATCAGCATCACTACCTACAATTTCAATAATGGCAGCCTCAATCAAGACTTGCTGACGTCGAGTATCTAACTGCTGAATGGCTGCCTCAATTTCACGCATCAATTGCGGATCAGCTTTAACAACCAAAGCATTTTGAGTGCTATCTGCAATAATACTCACACCAGCACTATTAAAGCTTGTAACACCACTATTTTGGCTATTATTACTGCTATTGTTAAGATTAATTGACGGCGTGGAAATTGAAGAAGTTGAAGTTCCCGCCGATGAACCTGAATTTTGGTTATTTGAAACTAGATTGCTAATTGAGTTCGATTTACTAGCACTAGAATTTGATGAGGACGAAACTGACTGCCCTGTGACTAAACCTTGTAGAATTTCAGCTAAGTTCTTGGCACTCGCATATTTCAAACGGAATACTTTCAAACCACCCAAGCGATCTGCCGATGGAACATCGAGCATTTCAATCATCTGGCGTAAACGTTTGCGTGAATCAGGATCACCCTTAATTAAAATACGATTGGTTCGATTATCTGCAATAATTCGGACACGCGAACCAATAAAATCTTTCGAGGCACCTGTCGCACTCATCGTTTCAAGCAAACCAATAACTTCTTCAGCCTGACTTGATTGCAAACTGATCGCTTCAATATCATTTTGCCCTGTACCATCCAAATTACGGATAATATTTTCAAGTTGATAAATATTCGTCGCACGATCTGAAACGATCAAAGCATTGGTGCCAGCCACAGCAGCCAAATGTGCAAATTGTGGCATTAATGGTCTTAACGCAGGAATCAAATCATTTGGGTTCGTATTTTGCAACCAAATAACGCGAGTGACTATTTGATCTCCACCTGCACGACTTCGTGCATCGTAAGGAATCCCTGAGTTTTTAGCATTGCTATCGGGAACCAACTTGACCGTATTACCTGATGGAAGTGCAACTACACCATTAACATTCAACACGCCTAAAAAGAGGTCATAGACCTCATCTTTATTGAGAGGTTTATTGGAAATAACAGTAACGTTCCCGCGCACACGAGGATCAACGGCAAAGTTCTTACCCGTAATATCAGCAACTTCATTAATAAATGCCGTTAAATCCGCATCACGTAGATTAATCTTCCATGTTTGTGCTTGCACATTGGTACTGATGGTCGCAACCAAAGGCGCGGCAGCAAGTAGTGCCCAAAGTGGACGTTGATGATTCAAGAAAGCCATAACCTGCACTTATTCCTAACTAATGTGATGACGTGTTATCACTAAAAACTTTGTTGTATGGTCATCACTTGATCACCACGTTTTATTTCTATTTTGGCATGTCCTTCACGACGTACTTGCTCTAATAATTGCACTTCGCTAAGACCCTGCCCGACTGTCTGACCGTTGATCGATAGAATACGATCACCAGACCGCAAACCCAAGGTATTTTTTAAATTCGTTGGTGTTCGATCTGAGATTTCATAGCCGTCTGAACCACCACCACTCACTCCCATATTTTTTAAATACTGCTCACGATTTTCCTGCATTTGTTGGATCGCTTGTCCCAGCGCAGATTGTGATGAGTTTTGAGCAGGCGCAGATGTTTGAGGTGTTGCAGCTTGAGGGTTTAATACAGGGGCAATTGGCTGGTATAAACCATTATCTAAACCCTTAAATTTAACTTCTCGTGTTGCACCATTATCCTGCTTCAGAATGACATGGTCCCAATACACTTCCGCCAGTTGATAGGAAGTTGAACCGATGGTTTCACCAACACGATAACGTTCAGCAGTATCGTTTAATTTAATAACCGCCGATGACAAATAGCTTGGATAACCCAACAATACGCCCTGCAACTCCACATTGACATTATCTTGTGCTGTCGTAGTAGCAGGTTCATTAAATAGTGCAAAAGAACTAATATTAGGAACTTGCGCCTGTTGTGAACCCAATGCAACACGATCAAACTGCATCGGCTGAGGTGGCGCCACAACCAACCAGAATAAAGAAGCTAACTTCCAACACAACCATAAAATGAGTAAAGCTAGGATAAAAGCACTTGTTTTATCGAATTGCTGCCAACGAAACTGCTGTAGTTTTTGTGCTATTGTTTTCATTAAAAACCACCTTGCAACAATGGTTGGCGAGAACTAATCACGTAAGTGTCGAGTCCCGCTTTACCTTGATAAGATGGTACATTTAATAACATCCGCTGTGTCAACTGAACATCGAGCATAAGATTCGGGTCTAAACTTAGATTCGCCATTTTCTGACTTTGCTGATCCCGAACATCTATTTGCAATTGACCATTTTCATCTTTCATTTCTGCAGTTAATGAAGGCATATTCATACGATCTTGGCGTTGACCAAAGGTATAATTCAATTCACCACCACCCCAGTGCAATTTACCTTCAGTTGCAGTAAAACCTTTTTCTTTTTGATAATTAAACTGTACATCTTTAAGTTGAATTGAATTCTCAGGCCACTGCCAATTGGCAAAATACTTTAAAGTCTCAGGTGCAATTTCACCTTGCAAATCTTTGATCAAAATCTTTTGACCTAAACCGTAACCAAAAATACCATTAAATTGGGTATTCCCGCTGTGAATATCGAGATTTGCGCCAAGACGCAACATTAATAAATCTAAAGGACGTGTTTTCCAATGTACAGAACCACGTAACTGACCTTTTTGCCAATCCGCTTGTCCCTGCCAAATATTGCCGCTAACATTATGTAAGATTTGATTATCTTTAGAAAATTTCGCAATTAACCATGTTGCTGGAATTTGTAAAATAATAAAAATTAAAAATGCAAAAATGGCGAAAACCCACCACTTCCATTGTTTGGTATTTTTCTTCATTCCACCCTTACCAAATGCACAAATTATCATCCTTTTAGAGACACTCGCCCCTGAATGACATTATGCATACTTTTTCAACATCGCCAATTCTCTCATATAAAAAAACCAAGCTTTTTAAGCTTGGCTTTAATGAAGCATAGAATCATCGTATGACAGAACGATGACGAGTAAAACTTGCTTAGATTAGAAAATCTTCAAGTTTTGCGCCTTTCTCTAATTCAGCAACTAACCAACGTGGCTGTTTACCACGACCAGTCCAAGTTTCTTCTGTATTATTTTTATTACGGTAGCGTGGTTCTACTGCTTTGCGCGTTGTCTTCTTACGCTTTTGCTCACCTAACTCTAATAACTCTTCAACACTAAAACCAACTGCTTCAGCTATTGCAATAATTTCATTATAAGCATCTTCAATTGCTTGATCTTTTTTGCTTGCGATTAAAGCTTCCGCTTCTACCTGTAAACGTTTTAAGTCTTCTACAGATAAATCACTAATATCTGGTTTCATTAGAACCACTCCAACTCAAAAGAAATATATCACTCAAAATAAAAAAGAATTCAAAAATTCTATTTCCATAGTAATTTATATACAATTAAATAATCAATATTAAATTAGTCAACTTAATCACAATATAACCACAAATCATCTTATATTTACAATAAAACAAAAAAAAGGCGAATTCAAACATGAGGTGCGACAGTTTCAAAAGCCATATGATAATCAACAAGCTGAGCAAATTTCTCTAATGGT
>NZ_JANHGP010000062.1:0-102400 GCF_024494585.1 Acinetobacter sp. 5862 | reverse complement strand
AGGCTTTAACTGAAGCTCTGAAATATTTACCTGCAGAACTGCGTAAAACGTTGACCTATGACCGTGGACGCGAGATGGCAGAACATAAAATACTTGAAGAAGATTTAGGCATAGATGTATATTTCTGTGACCCACATTCACCCTGGCAAAAAGGCACATGCGAAAATATGAATGGTTTAATTAGGCAATATTTACCTAAAGGGATTGATTTAAATCAGGCAGATCAGCATTATTTAAATCAAGTTGCCATGTCACTGAATACTCGTCCTAGAAAAGCGTTAGATTGGCTTACACCATTAGAGAAATTTGCTCAGCTTGTTGATTATCATAAGACTTTTCAAACTGTCGCACCTCATGTTTGAATTCGCCGTTTATTGGCAGAAGATAATCGACAAAGGTTACATAACCTTAAACAGTTACAATATCTGGCTCAACATGAACCGAGTATTGAGTTAATTTGTGCGCATGATCCTGTTGAATTTGATCGTTATCAATAATATGAAAAAAGCGCTTAT
The DNA here is from genome assembly GCF_024494585.1 of Acinetobacter sp. 5862. Lineage (NCBI taxonomy): Bacteria > Pseudomonadati > Pseudomonadota > Gammaproteobacteria > Moraxellales > Moraxellaceae > Acinetobacter > Acinetobacter sp. 5862. The sequence goes on along the minus strand of NZ_JANHGP010000062.1, from coordinate 101,885 downwards.
CACTGTTGTTCTTTTATCAACGCTTAATGTTTCTGGGTGTATGCAACACTCAAGTTTAGAAAAAAACCAACGTCCTCAAAATTGGGGAACTCTTATTTCTAATAGCTATAATTTTTATCAAATTAGTTCAGATGTTTTTCGTAGCGAACAGCCAAGTATTGATTTGATCCCAAGCCTTGAAGCTCATCAAATTAATACGGTTATCAATTTGAGAGCTAGAAATGAAGATGCCAAAGTTTTAAAAGATCAGCCTTTTAATCTGGTACACATTCCAATCAATACTTGGGCAATCAATCGTAAAGACTTGTTAGAAGCAATGCGTGTTATTCAAACTGCTAAACAACAAAACCAGAAAATCTTAGTGCATTGCTATCATGGCTCAGATCGAACTGGTGCCACAATTGCGATGTATCGAATTATTTTTGAGCATTGGGCAATTGAAGATGCGGTTAAAGAAATGAAACAAGGAGGATACGGCTATCATATCATTTGGAAAAATATTGACCATCTTTTCACCCCTGAAAATGTAAAATGGATTCAACAACAACTTTCGAATCCAGCACCTATTTAGTTTGCGAGATGAGCTTTAGATTAAATCCAATTTTTAGAGAGATAAATGTTGGACGTGTAAGATTTGTTTCTTTAATTTTTGGGTTTTATGCATTTTTTATTGGGCTTTAAAAAACCTAATTTTATAAGCTGAATGGTAACCTAAGAAATACGAACTAAGCTGAAGAATTGGCAAAAACAGAGTTGCTAAGTAATATTTTAAAAATTTCAGAATCACCACCATCGCTATCCGTGACCAATAAAAATACCTCACCATCAGATGTCGACTCTAGCCATATAATTCCTTCTACTTTAATAGCAAGAGTTTGTCCTTTAGAATCCTGAATCAGATGTGTATATAAAATTTTTCCCTCAGGCGATAACACCAAAATAAAACTGCCTAGCACCGCGCCATCATCATAAGTATTTAATGTTTGCTCAACCGCAGCAGTGGCAACAATTAGATTTTTCTCCACAAAAAAATAAGCATCAGAAATACCACTTGCTGCCCCTTCAAGCTCTGGTAATGTCAGATTGAATGATTTTTTGAGCGCACATTCTAATGATTTTCCATTTTGAATCTGTATTAAATCAAAGACTAAAACACCATGAAAACGATTGATATTGCCACGTTGAAAAATGTATAAATTGTTTTGATCTGAACAAACTGCTTCTATATTGAGATCAGCGCCACCAGTCAACGCCAAACAATGTTCTAAGAAATCATAATCCGAGGTATCAAGTAAAACATGAACCTGATGATCAGCTGGATTATACAATAATGCTTTTTTTCGATTTTCTGTAGAACCTGAACCCATCACTAGTAACTGAGGTTGTCCGTCAAAGCGAATACAGCTAAGCGCTTCAAAGTCTGGTTTAGTTTTTTTACTAAATACCGTTAGTGTCGTATGCTTAGGCTGTTCAAATAATGGAATTTTTTCAAAATTAGTCGCACGATTGATGTTATTTTTTCGGTCAGTTTTGAGTAAGTAACCCACATCATCTCCAACCAAGTAGAGATCATCCCCCACACAAGCCGCGCCAGAAAGTGCACTAACACTCGAATCCTCTGAAAATATAAAGTGTTCTAATATCTTAAAGCCGCTACTCATCTTGTACTCACTGCCCGCAGAAATAGAACACTTGTAACAAGGTCAAAACCAGACGCTTTCCAGCTTTGATCTCGTCGTTTATCTTTTGTTATCGCTGATCAAGTGGAACCCAATCAATCACCCACGCTGATTTCATATTTAAACTTTCATCAGAGGTAATTTTTTTACGTGCTGCATCTGCAACATCTCGGTCCTTCGATGGTCCAACCATGATACGAATTCCTTTTGAAGTCGGGCTTGTTGTAACCTTATAACCTTTGGCACGCAATTTAGATACAACTGCATCTGCATTGGCTTGGTTGGCAGCCAATGCAACTTGTACCATCCACTTTTTATCTCCATTTTCCATGAGATCACGAGCCTTTTCAGCTTCGGCTTTTTTCTCAGCATCAGCTTTACGCTTTTTCTCGTCAGCCGATTTTTTCTCAGCTTCAGCTTTACGCTTCTCTTCAGCTGCTTTTTTCTCAGCTTCGGCTTTACGTTTATCTTCGGCAACTTTCTTGTCTGCCTCAACTTTACGCTTTTCTTCTAACGCTTTTTTATCAGCGTCAGCTTTACGCTTATCTTCCTCAGCCTTTTTTTCAGCTTCTGCCTTACGCTTCTCTTCTGCCAACTTTTTTTCGGCTTCAGCCTTGCGCTTGTCTTCCGCTAACTTTTTATCAGTATCACTTTTCTGCTGATCTGCTTTTTGCTGTTCTAATTTTTTCTTTTCATCTAATTTATTTTTTTCTTCGGTCGCTCGTTGTGTCTTAGCTTTATCATCTTCGCCAAGCTCTGGCGGAATGTTATCAGAGCTTTCCTGTTCGGCTGTACGGCGTGCATTAATTGCAGCGTATTCTTCGGCTGCTTTACGCGCAGCAGCTGCTTCAGCTTCTTGTTGCATTTTTAGAAAATCAGCTGCACGTGCTTCTTGTTCAGCAACGGCTTTCTCACGAGAACGGCGTTGTTCTTCAAGCAATCTTTTTTCTGTCTCAACATCTACGGCTAATGGTTGTAATGAAACCATTTCACCTTCTTGGGTCGATTGAGCTGTTTGAGTTTTAGGTTCTGTTTTAGCAATTGGGTGTGTAATTGCCGTTTGCGTTTTGTCATGCCCTATTTCGTCATTACCTTTAAGGAGTAATGCTGCCAATAAAACGCCTCCACCCAATAGAACAACGCCTCCCATCCAGCGTTGTTTGTTATTCATTGACATTGTTCTAAATACTCCCAAACCGCTTCTAAGGTATGAAACGATCCACAGACTAAAATCAGCTGATTGTTATTACTTTGCTTCAGCACATCTTCAAAGGCTTGCTGGATATTACCGTACTCATATACCTGTTGACCTTGTAATGCATCATGTAATTGATGCAATGGGGCTGCTCTAGGTACATTTAAACTAGCAATAAACCAATCTTTTACTGTTGTTTTTAGTAAATCGGTGACAGACGAGATATCTTTATCTGCCAACATTGAAAATACTGCGACAACATCTGTGTACTGTTTATTGTATTTTAAGAATTTTCGCAATTGATTCAATAAAAATTCGACGCCATGTGGATTATGTCCAGCATCAAAAATCACTGTTTTGTCTTGAATTTGCCGTATTTCAAAACGACCTTGCAAACGTGCTTGCTGAATACCTGTTGCAATCGCTGCCTGAGAGACCTCAATACCACTCACCAGTACCGCTGCAACAGCAGCCGAAATATTATCTAATGCAAGCTGACCGATTGGCAGTTTTAGCGTTGTGCCAGAGGATGCAAATGACCAAGTTTGACCATCGTCATTAAGTTGATAAAAATAATCTCGATTTAGCGCATATAGATCTGCTTGAGTTTCAGCTACTTTATCTTGAATCGCTTGGGGTAATTGTTGTTGACCCGCAAATACCACTGGAATATTCGGGCGAATAATCCCTGCTTTCTCAAAGGCGATTTTTTCTATCGTGTCACCTAACCAATCGACATGATCTAAACCAATATTGGTAATCACGGCAATATCAGGATCAATCACATTCACGACATCCAGACGACCGCCTAAGCCAACCTCAAGTACCCAGACATCACATTGTTTTAGTTTAAAAATAAGAAAAGCAGCCAAAGTGGTTGCTTCAAAAAAGGACAATGATAAATCACATTCTCGGCGGGCTTGGTCAACCAACACAAATGCATCAACTAAGCTTTGATCATCAACTTCAATCCCAGCAAGTTTTACCCGCTCATTAAAACGATAAATATGCGGTGATTGATATAAACCAACTTTATAACCTTGTGCATTTAAAATTGCAGCGAGTGTCGTTGTTGTTGAGCCTTTACCATTCGTTCCTGCCACAGTAAAAACTTTTGCTTGAGGTTGCATAACTCCCAACTTTTCAGCAACGGGAATTACGCGCTCTAAACCTAAATCAATGCCTGTAACATGAACATGGCCCCAATAATCGAGCCATGTTGTTAATGTATCTGTAGAATGTGGTGCGTCCAGTTTCAAGGTAAATTCATCAGTTTAGCTACGAGTCGATATACAGTATCACGTAATGCATGACGATGAACAATCTGATCGACCACGCCATGATCAAGCAAATATTCTGCACGCTGGAATGGTTCTTCTAACTTCTCGCGAACTGTTTGTTCAATGACGCGTTTACCTGCAAAACCAATCATCGCTTTCGGTTCCGCCAGATGGACATCTCCCAGCATTGCCAGTGAGGCGGTTACCCCCCCATAAACAGGATGGGTCAGTACTACCAGATAAGGCACACGAGCCTCTTTCATTTTCTGGATCGCCGCAGAGGTCCGTGCCATTTGCATCAGGGACAACATGCCTTCCTGCATACGTGCGCCACCCGAAGCTGCGAAACACACCAATGGTTGATGTAGATCAATCGCTTTTTCAGCCGCCTGTACAAAGCGATCACCGACCACAGTGCCCATTGAACCGCCCATGAATTCAAACTCAAAGGCACATGCCACCAAATCCAGACCTTTGAGCGAGCCCTGCATCACCACCAGTGCTTCTGATTCACCTGTTTTGTCCTGCGCCTCACGCATACGTTCTGGATAGGGTCTACTATCCACAAATTTTAGTGGGTCTTTGGCACTAAATTCCTGACCCAGCTCCGAGTTGACCTGATCAAAGAACCAATTCAAACGATCACGGGCTTTCATACGCAAATGCTCATCGCATTGTGGGCATACGTAGGCATTAAATGACATTGCCGTACGTGTTACTAAGGCATGACATTCAGGACATTCAATGGTTGGTTCCGTAAATGTTGCTTTGAATGTTTGTTGTTCATTCGCAACTTGAATACCAGGCACTTGACGCTCTGTCCAAGGCGTTGATGGGCTCAGAACCTTCCCTGCTGTTAATTCTTGACTCATACTAACTCATCGAGCGCGGCTCGAAGCTCCTTCACTTTATTCACCGTCTGTTGCACAGCTTCGTCTGCTGGCAATGTCGCAAAAGATTTAACGAAAGCACTTCCTACGATTACGGCATCAGCAACTTGACCCATTGCTTTTGCAGAAGCTGCATCACTAATCCCAAAACCAACTCCAACAGGAACGTTAGTCATGCTCTTAATTTTCGCAATACGAGCTGCTGCTTCAGAGGTATCTAGTGTTGCTGCACCTGTCACACCTTTTAACGACACATAGTAAACAAAGCCACTGGCTTGATTTACAACATGCTGAATACGTTTATCAGTTGATGTTGGTGCGAGTAAGAAAATTTGATCCATCTCATTTTGTTTTAAGACATCGCCAAATTGCTTTGATTCTTCAGGGGGTAAGTCCACCAAAAGTACACCATCAACACCACAATCTTTCGCATAAGCCACAAACTTTTCATAACCAATCACTTCAACAGGATTTAAATACCCCATTAAAACAATGGGTGTCGTTTGATCTTTTTCGCGAAATTCTTTCACCATATTCAAAGCATCGAGTGTGCTCGATCCACCTGCTAAAGCACGTTCAGCAGCTAAGGCAATTACTGGACCATCCGCCATTGGGTCCGAGAATGGCAAGCCCAACTCAACCACATCAACGCCTGCTTCAACCATTTGATGAAGCAGTGGAACTGTGACTTGTGGATGCGGATCTCCTGCCATAACATAAGAAACAAGCGCTTTACGGTGCTGAGATTTAAGCTGTTCAAAACGAGTGGCAAGACGTGACATAGGATTATGCTTTCCTTGATTTATATAAATTGAGGAGTTGTTTGTAGTCATACAAGAACACTGCATTGTAACGCTATTTTTTGTTCATTGAACAGAGTTTGACGTGATTGCAACAGTGAATGTTGCTACTTACAACTGCCCTGCTACATTTATCTATATTTTCAGCTTTTTCTCAATGATCAAAGCTTCCTAATTTCACGCTATCACTAAGACGAGTCATTTTTTTAAAGTTGCTTTAAAATTTTATTATTTTCTCATATAACCCGAAAGCTTTTTTGACTCGTTTAAACTTATAATTAAAAAACTCAGTCGAGACTATGATCATGCACCATTTCAATCTATCTTTAATTAAAAAATCTTTATTGATTGCATCCATCAGTTTATGTGCCCCAATGATTGAAGCAGAAGAAACTGCAACATCTACAACACCAACGACAGAAAATCCTCAAATCAATACCATAGTGGAACAAGCTCCTCCTGATTCAGCTTCTCATCTAAGCATGAGTCAAGCTGCCATCACGACGTTAGCGCAAAGCACGCCAATAGCAAAAAATAATGCCCAATTCCCACGATATAGCACAGCATTACAACAGGCTTTAAACCAGAAAGATCAAACACATTTAGACATTATGCTATATAGCCAACCTAAACAACAAAAACAACTCTTGGCATGGTTAAATAAAAACAAGGTTAAAATCCAGTCCCAAACAACTGAATATATTTTTGTTAAATTAACACCACAACAATTGATGAATGCCACTTTAGCCCAGCATCGTGCGTTAAAAAGTGCTGATTTACAAGCTCAACTGGCTGTTCCAGTCGTCACCAATCAAACCGAAATTACTCAGCCCACCACATTGGAAAAGCAACCTACAACAGCTCAAGAATCTATACCAGCACCTGTAAACTTATGTGCAAAACAGAATCTCAATCCAACTGAGAAATGTGTTCAGACAGAACTGGATGCATCTGGTGAAGTGATTAGTCAGACAGCCATGAGCCTCGCAATACTCGACAGCTTATCCAAACACAATAAAAAACAAAATTTGATATTTTCCCCTCAAAGTCTAGCGGAAAGTGGTTTGGCTTTATTATTGGCAAGTTCTAAACCAACTCAATTAGTACGTCCAACTTGGTTTTTACCGCAATTCCAAAATACATCACAATTTGAGCAACTGCATTTAGCAACATATAGCCCAAGTTATCAATCATGGAATCAGACTTGGTATAATCAACAAGCTAAAGTTCAAACAAAATTTGTTGAGCAATATCAAAGAATCTTACACGGTTCAATACAAACCATTGATTTTAACAATGCCCAACAAGCTGCTGCTCTCATTAATCAGGATATTGCGGAAAAAACTAAACAACATATTACCCAATTACTGGATGCGACTGATGTTCAAAATGCGCAAGTGGTTTTAACTAATGCAGCTTATTTTAAAGCTCAATGGCAAATGCCTTTTGAGGACTATAAAACGGCACTACAAACTTTTAAAAATGCCAATCAAAAAACCGTCTCTGTAGCAACCATGAACAATACCCTCTCTGTATCATCCGCACAGGCACAAAATTGGACAATGGTAAATTTGCCGTTCCATGATGGGCAAACCCTATTATCATTATTATTACCCCCTGAAAAAACCCCACTTGCCTTGCCAACAACACAAGTGTTATATCAACTTGATCAGGCTCAACAAACTCAAAAAATTGATCTCGCCTTACCCAAAATTAAACTCACTGGCGATAAAATTAATCTAACCCAACTGTTCCCTAACATTTCCACTTGGCAGCTTGATCAGTTACTGATTGATGACCAGGTCAAACAACTTAAAGGTTTACATCAAGCCACAATTGAATGGGATGAACAAGGGGCAGAAGCCGCAGCAGCAACTGCGGTCATTGGTAAACGTTCTTTGGCTGCCAATATTCCCCAAATCAGCTTTAATCGTCCTTTTGTTTTCTTGGTACGTGATCAAAAACAAGTGTTATTTTCAGGTGTTGTCCGTCAACTGGAAGCAGCCAAAACAGCTGTGAAAGAAGAAACAACCCCAATAAAAACGCCTACAACAGCACCCTCTGCAATAGAACCAACAACTCTAACATCTACACCAGAAGATCATTCTCACCACTAAAAGAAAATGGGCAGTATCTGTAACACTGCCCATTTTTTGATGCCTACATTATTTCAAGAATAAATATTCTCCGCCTGCATTATGTCTAGCCGATGGCAATGCCCCGTAAGTTGGATATTGTTGATAACGACTGGTAATACCTTGATAAATAAATTTATAGGCATTTTGCCCACGTAACTCTTTCTCTATGTCCATTTTATTAAGCTGAGCAATAAAAGCATTTGCAAATGGTGATAAACCATTATTCGCATATTTATCCTGATCTTGTACCTTTTCTTCACTACCAGAGGTCATCACCATAACTGAACGGCGTTTCAATACTGCATTGCTCGGTAATTCAGGTTCACGTTGTAAGGCTGTTTCATAGCTTAAACTGCCTGAAAAACAGCTATCAGATACCAGTAAAATTTGTTTAGCTTTAATTCCACTGATAAAATTGGCGATATCGATACTTGACATCCATGTTGTTTCAGGGCGTTTACCATTTTTTCTCTTTAAACTGGCATCAACAGGAAACCAATATCCCACCGAAGACTGGCTTTGAACTGTACCATGTCCTGCATAGTAAATCAGAACACTATCATCTTCACCACTATCTTTAATTAGTTGATTTAAAGCTGTAATCATTTGTTCACGAGTGCCATCAACCACTGCTGTTGTCGTATAGCCTTGTGCTTTCAGCATCTGTTCTACTGCTTTTTGATCTTCGTAAACTCCTGATAGCTTAGCTATATGCTGGTCAGTATAAGTTCCATTGGCAATAATCAAAGCTCGTTTAGTTTGAATTGGGGTTGCAGGTGTCCCATCATCATCACGAGGTTGTTCTTCAGTCTGAATTACAATTTTCGGTTTTAGAATACAGTTTTTAGCAACTTCTTCTGTATCTTTACTATCACATTCAGCAACAGTAGCAACTAATAATGGTTCATTCGTCCCACAATCTTCACATACAGGAGATACAGGTGGTGACGGAGGTAGTGAGCATGTTCCCAGTACATCACAACTAACTTGAATATTTTCTGGATTAATATTCGCTGTTGTCATTGCAGTATTATTGCTTAAACGATAATTACTTGCATCCGCTCCGCCTAAACGAATCCCTGTAATAGTCACTATTTTATTTGTGCCTATATCTTTATTCTTAAATTGCCCTGACGCAGTAGCAACATTGAGATCATCTCCTGCAACCATACTGTTAAACTGAGCAGCATTAGTGTTTAATGTTGCATCGGTTGTGCCATCGTAGGTTTTATCATTCGCTGTAATCCCTGTGACGTTTTGTAGGATCGCCTGATTAATCTGCAATGCCCCATTCACCAGTGTTAAATCATAATTTTGGTCTGTGCCTGAGACTGTATTACGATATATTCCTGCATTTCTTGCTGTTGCACCTGTGGCAGTGACACCTGTAAGTACAGCTTCTATCTCACCATTGACCAAGCCTGTTGCAGTAAATCCGTTTACATTTTGATTTTGACCATTGTAAACCGTACTCAAACTATTGCCTGTCACGGTTGCTGAAGCTTTACTGATATTGGCTGTGGTGCTTGCAGTATTACTTAGCAGATTGTAATTGGCTGCATCTGTGCCATCTAAAGCAATCGCTGTAATATCAACAGCTTTGTTTTGTCCTGCATTTTTATCTTGGAACTGACCAACTGCATTTGCAACTATTAAATTATCTCCTGAAATCATGCCTGTATATTGCGCATTGCCCGTATTTAAAGTTGCATTACGTGTACCATCATAGACGCGGTCATTGGCGGTAATCCCTGTGACATTTTGAATATTGGCTTTACTGATATTCGCTGTGGTTGTTGCAGTATCATTGACCAAATTATAGTTTGTTGCATCTGTGCCACCCAACGCAATCGCTGTAATATCAACCGCTTTATTTTGTCCTGCATTTTTATCTTGGAACTGACCAACTGCATTGGCAACCGTTAAATTATCTCCTGAAATCATGCCTGTATATTGCGCATTGCCCGTATTTAAAGTTGCATTACGTGTACCATCATAGACGCGGTCATTGGCGGTAATCCCTGTGACATCAATAGCTTTAGGGGTAATCCGATTTGCAACTCCTATGTCTGCAACTGCTGCCTGCATCATTGCACTTATAAATTGATAGTTAGCAACATCATTTCCAAACAATATATAATCAAAAACGATTGGTTTTGCAGTTCCTACATTTTTATCTTGAAAGCCAATATAACCACTGATTCCTATATCATCCCCTATCACTTGATTTTCTAGACCAAAATTAGAATTAATATTGGTTGTACCATCATATTCACGAATAAAGCCATTTACATCTACTGTACCCATTAAAAACCTAGGAGTGATTTCACCTTGATTAACTGCTTGACTGACGGTGACATTATAGTTATCACCACCATTACCATCATTGATAATAGGATTTATTACATTTAATGTACGAGTACCTGCATTTTTACTATCAAACTCTTGTGTAGCTGTAACCGTATCACCTGTTTGTACACCTGTGATATTGACGATACCAGCAGAAATTGTTGTACCATCATAAACTTTGCTGTCAGCTACAGCATTCAATGTTAAGGTTGCAGGAGTGATTTTCAAAGTATTTGGATTATTTGAAGTATTATTGACAACTGAAACATCATAACCAAGCTGATTATCTGAATATAAATCCTGGCTAAATGTCGCCATATATGAACCGACATTACGACCACTTGCTGATATCGTTGCATTATTCTCAAACAATTTACCCTGTGCAGATAAATCAGAATAAGAATAAATAGCTGAAAAGTTGCCTACTTGAACATTTCCATTATAGACCTGTGTAATATTGTTATTTGGTAAGGCATTGACTGTTACTATTACAGGTCTTAAAAAACTTCTTAATAATGGTGTGGTATGTCCCTCATAAATCCGCCATGTTGCATCTGTACCACCTTGTGCATCAATATCTGTCCCCCAGTTAGAAAAGCTTGCAGCTTGTTGCATTTGAGTTGTGGTTAAACCTGTGGCAATCGTTGAACCATTTTCCAAACCTACAGCATTGCTTTGACTTGTGGTTTCAGTGTTCCAATATCCGTTCGTAATAGACCCTTGATTCGTACCAACTAAACCGCCCAAATTGCTTGTTCCTGTCACCGCACCTATCGCATAACTATTACTCATTTTTCCTGTGTTATCACCAATCAAACCACCAATTCCACCAACACCATTGACTACCCCAGTCGCATAAGTATCTGCTATTGTTCCCCCATTATTACCAACTAAACCGCCAATAAAATTCGTCCCACCCACATTACCTGTCGCATAACTGTCATAAAGACCTTCAACATTTACACCAACTAAACCACCAACGCCACCACTTCCAAAAACATTCGCTTGTGCATAACTATGACGAATATCTCCTGATAATCGGGTAGAAATACCATTATCTACTACATAATAAGAATCAGCGAGACCAACTAAGCCACCAACATCAATTAAACCTTTAATATCACCCGTCACAAAACTATTATTTATTGCTCCAACATGATTTCCAACCAAACCGCCAACTGTATCTTGACCTGTAATATTTGTATTCATTAGACCAATATTACTGATTTTTCCAAGTATATTTGATCCAATCAATCCAATATTATTTTCTGTTGGTCTATTGATAGATAAATCTGTTATTGTATGACCTAAACCATTTAAATTTTGGTTATTTAATAACAAAGGTTGAAAACCTGTGCCATTATTCCAAGTTAATGTTGCAGCAGCATCAATATCTTTTCCTAGTGCATAATGTCCTAAATAATTTGTTCCCCATATACCCTGTAAATCAGTATTGGTCGTACTTCCCTCAAGTCCCAGATCATTAATAACTCGATAACCCTGACCATTTATCGTTAGTAAATTATCTCCAACCTCTTGGAAATTCACTTTTCCAACAAAATCATTTTCACCCATAGCCATTTTGACTGTACCATTTGTACCTGTATTCAGTGCTAATGTACCGCCACCACTCACATTCATTTCAGCATTCACATGAATATCATTGTGAGCCGTTAATGTGAGTTCATTTGCCGCCCACGAAACAGGAGCATTCACATAAATATCACCCTGTTCTGTGCCTGTACTACTGGTTGAAATTGCAACACTGGTATTGTTTAAGTTATTTTCTAAAGTCGTTGCTCCAATTCCACTTACAGTTTGTGCGTCATTGCCTGCAGCAATGGTAAAATCAGTTGGGTCAATCAACCATGTCCCTGTATTGCCCTGTGTTGCTTTGGTTGTGACTTTAGCTTGATCAGTAATCTTGACCTGTGCTGCACTGGTTTCAATAAAACCACCATGTCCACCATTCGGTGCAGATGCATCTAACACACCATCTAGAACAGTTTTACCTGTTTTTGGTGCAATACTTTGTCCCTCATAGCCTGCAACAAGGTAAATTTTACCTTCTTTGTTTAAAATACTTTGTGCTTCTGCAATCCCTGTATGTTGAATATGACTGTCTGTACCCGATGCAAATAAATCCAGTTGACCGCCTGTTGCACTGATTTTACCGCTATTCTGGATTGCCCCACTGGTTTGTCCTGCCTGTAGTTCGGTTTGAATCAGACCATCAGCCGTGATATTGACCCGAGTGCTTTGACCTGCTAACAGTTGAACTTGCCCTTGTTCGGCTTGAATTGTTCCCATATTGTCAATTTGACGACTAGATAACACAATCTGCCCACCCTGTGCAGCAGTAAGATTACCCTGATTGACAATCGTACCATCAGTACCGTGTTGTAATACGCCCTTACCCTGTAAAAACTCATCATCACTCAGCGTTGCTGTTGCAACCACTAGACTCCCCGTATTGACCTGAGCCGTTGGGCTAAACAACACCCCATTTGGATTAAGCAAATAGACTTGTCCATTGGAATTGAGTTGACCTGCAATTTCACTCGAGCCATTTAGCACACGGTTTAAGGTTGCCGCCTGAGCATTAGGTTGTTGAAAAGTCACACTGGCTTGCTGACCGATATTAAAACTATTCCAGTCAATCACAGCTTTTTGGCTTTGCTGCTGAATTTGCATCTGGCTCATAGATTGTTGAATCTGGGCTTGTCCTTGTGTGACTTGTCCACCCGTTGGCAAAGCATTATTTGGAACAGCCAATGCTGTGTTCAGATATAGGCTGGCCATCACTGCCATAGAAATTGTATTTAAACGGAACATATCATTTTCCTCACTATTTTTTGTTATTTAGAATGACCAAGAACCCACAATCCAGCCACGTACCCGACTATCACGCCCATCACTGTCGTTGCCGTTGCTATCGCGCCCTGCATTTGAGCCAAGTTTTGCTGCGCCAATCAGTTGTAATTGCGCTTGTGGCACTGGTTGCCAAGTCAGCCCTAGACCTGCCCCCTGTAAGGTATATTGATTGTCTAAACCGATTTGCCACGGTTGAGCATTACGGCGTACATAGCCCACATCATAGAAAGCTTTGGTTTGCAATGTTGGCAAGATTTGATAACGGTATTCGGCTTGCAGCACTGTACCTAAATCACCCATCGCCTCTCCGTATGGATAGGCACGAATAGCAGATAATCCCCCCATACTGATTTTTTCACTTGAATCGAGGTTTTTATTTGCCCATTGTCCTTTGGCATATAAATACAAGTTCTGTTGTGGCGTAAAAGGATAATTCACTTGATAATCAAGCGTAGCTTTATAATAATCATCTGCAATATCCGCAGAGATTTGATCCAGTGCTTCATCGGCGGTTTGATGGCTGAGATCCGCATTTCCTGCTGTTAATTCAAGCTGTAAAAATTGATCAGTATTGCCTGACCAGGTGCCTTGTCCAATCAAAGAAATACTACTTAACCGTCGATCAGTAGTTTTTTGATTCAGTTGTTGATTGCGTCCATTCCAATATTTAGCTCGTCCACCTAGCCAAATACTCTGTTCACGTTGACGCTGTATAGTATAAAACGCATTGATACTTGCTTGAATGCTTTGCCCCTCAGCATCTAAAGGTTTAAATTCACAACAAAGTTGATAATCGCTATATTGTCCCTCAACACCAACACGCCATCCTGACAGGAAAGGGCGTTCATAACGCAGCAGCCATGAACGTTGATAATTATTCATCCATTGTCCTGCAAGCTGTAATTGGTCGGCATCAGAAAATGGGTGATAAATCGTCAGTGCAGTATTGTCCCGAAATACAGAAGTATAACGACTACCTGTATTATCGAATGTAATACTAGCAGTTGCATCTAATGGTTGAGCCACATCCAATAAAACATTATAGACTCCAAGCTGTGAGGTCGGTAATAGCACTACTTGGATGGGTTGGCGTAAATAATCAATGACTCGATAAGCAGTTTGTTCAAGTTGAGTCTGAGTGATAGCTGCACCTGAAGCTAGATATTGCTGTGCCAGTTCAATCAGTTTTTGCTCACTTTTTGTACCATTTAGCTTCTCGGAAACTTGATATTTCCCCACTGTACCTTGTGTAATATCAAGTCGAACTGTCTGATTTTGTATTTCTTGCAGCGGTATCCAAACGCGGGCTTTAATCAGACCATGCTTATTGGCTAACCATTGCTCTAATTGCTCCGTGATCTTTTTAAATTCAGATAAGCGGTAGTTTTTTCCTAGATATGGCGCAATAAAATCTTGCAGTTCGGTATCAGAAACTGTTTGTAAGTCATGTTTAAATTCAATCTGTTTAACAAAAATAATCCCTCGTTGCTCTGATACAGGCTGAATGTTTGAGACAGAGGCATCCGATTTGATTTCTGCTCGTTCAATATTGGGAGTGGGATTCTGACTTTGTGGTGGTTGGATGATCACACCTATGGGCGGCGTGGCTATTTCTGCGTAGCTATCAAAACTGAATAAACTTAAAAACAATAAACTCAATTTGAAAGTATGTTGTGATGAACAATGATGCACTGTTTTTCCCCTTTTTTTGTTATGTGGAAGACTTTCTCTTTTCTTATAAACGTAATATATCGCCTTTCGGGTTATTTTTTTCACATTAAAAAAATATTTAACCCGATTTTTTATTTTTCACGTTTATATCTACATCTTATTTTGGAACGATCCCTATCATGGCAACACTCATAAAAATTTTAGCCCTTGGCACAACAGTTTTAACATTAAATAGTGCAATTCACGCCGCTGTTTCCCCTCAATTCAGTAGTGAATTACAACGCTTTTTACAACAAAATCCACAGATTTTTAGCCACAGTAAGACCATTGCTGAAGCAAAGATCAGTGCAGATTTAAATCAGGTTTTAACTCAAGGTATTACCAAATCTATACCATCTATTTTAGTTTCCAAACATGGAACTATTGCTGTTCAAATACAAGCCATTTCAGGGCAAGGTTTATCTTTAGAACGACAACTTCGTTCGCAAGGAATTGAGGTACAGGCACGCATTAAAGACCAATTGTTTGTCAATGTGGCTCAGGCAAAAATCAAACAAGTCATGCAATCTTCTCAAGTCAAAAGTGCAGATTTACAAGGGATTCTGGAAAATAATCAAGATATGGCTGTAAGCGAATTGTTAAACCGTTTAGGTCTAGCAGACCAACAACAAGGTTCATCAATATCTCCCCCCCTCACATCTTATTCATCACCTAATACAACAAACTCTACTCAAAGTGAAGGCAATACTGCCATTGCCACCACAGCCTTACATCAAAAGGGCTTTACAGGCAAAGGTTTAAAAATTGGTATTTTGGATTTTGGTTATCGTCACTATACCAAGTTACAGACGCAAGGTATTGTTCCAGCGCCAAGTAAAACTAAGACTTTTGATAATGATCAAAATGCTAATGAGATTAATGTACAAGCCAGCAGTGAACATGGCACAGCTTGCGCCGAAATCATTCATCAAATTGCCCCTGATGCTGAGTTATATCTAGTTCAGGCAGGCAATGGTGATGGTCGTGCCTCTTCAGGTCAAGTTGCCGCAGCCATTGATTGGTTGATTGAACAAGATGTTGACATTATTAACTTCTCAGGTGGTGGACATCATTCTCAACATGATGGTACTTCAGCACTGGATCAAAAGGTCAGTGAAGCCTTAAATAAAAATATTTTATGGGTCAATGCCGCTGGCAATGAGGGTGAAAAAATATGGACTGGACAACTGCTTGATCGAAACCTTAATGGCTTGGTGGATATTGGACAATATGATGTACTAACTTTTGAAAAAAAACGCGATCCCAATACCATGATTATGCTGAATTGGGATGACTGGGACAGTTCTCGTCAAAATAGCCAGAATATTGATGTAGATGCCGTAATTCTTGCACAGGATAGCAATGGTAAAGTGGTCAAAGTTGCTGAAATCAATCAACCTCGTACCACCAATACCGCAGCTCGAAAAAGCCAGACGCTCCGTTTACCTGTTGGAAAATATGGTATCGCGCTACGCAGTAGCCAATCTGCTCCAAAAAATATCCGAGTTTATGTTGAGGGCGCACATTTGGATTTAGATCGACCTTATTCGAGTATTGCTATTCCTGCCACGTCTGCTAATGCTCTTGCTGTTGCAGCATGGGATGTGAAAACTCAACAGATTGCAGCCTATAGTAGTCGTGGCGCAACCGACGATGGTCGGGTCAAACCTGACGTAAGTGCACCTACCAATACTTTAAATGCCGCGTACCAAGCCAGTGGTGGTTCTCGTTTTGCTGGAACATCCGCAGCCGCACCGTATACCGCAGCTTTTGCTGCCTTAGTTTGGCAAGCTCTACCCAATTTAAATGCCACACAATTAAAACAGTTGATTATTCAAAAAGCCACCAATGCTATTGGGCAAGCTCCAAACAACAATGCAGGCTACGGTTTAATCAATGCAAATACATTTTTATCTAATGTCCATCTTACAACGCCATCTCATAACACACCCACACCACAACCAACGTTGATAGAAACACCAACGCCACAACCTGCACCAACGGAAACACCAGTATCCAATAGATCGTCTAGTGAACATTCTGATCAGGATGTACAAAATTTAATGAATCGTTTAGGGCTGTAAAAATTTTTTAAATTTTTAACCCGAATTGAAAATCCCATCGTTTATATAGACACACCGACTATTTTATTAAAAAGGAACATCCTATGAATACGTTTAAAAAGCTGATTGTTGCACTTTCATTAAGCAGTGTGATCTTGCCTGTTGCTGCCGAAACCATCAACGAGGCTGCGGTACGCATTCGTGAACGCCCTGTGACTGCTCCTGTATCAACTGCTCAACAAGACAACACTGTAAAAATTAATGTTACACCATTAAAATCAATTTATCGTGTGGGGGAATCAATCAAATTTAAAGTAGTTGGCCAACAATCTGACTATTATTTATATATCTTTAGCGTTGACCAAAACACGCAAAAAACCACTCGACTTTTACCAAACGCTAAAACAAAAGATAACTATCTTCGTAAAAATAAAACCTATACCATGCCAGGAACAGTGGATTTCTACTCAGATGCAGCAGGCGTTGAAAAACTTATTTTTATTGCTTCTCCTACCCCAATTAATCTCAATAATATTCCATCAGAAACAGTGGGGGCATTTGCCATCAATAATATGGATGATGTTGCGAATGCCTTTAGCAGCAAAGCAATTCGTATTCGTGAACCAGAATCAAATGCTGCACCAAGCAATCCACAAGCTGGGGTAAAAACGGTACAATTACAGATTATGCCGTAATCCCCTTGATCATCGCATCGCGGTCAGAACCTTACTTTTCAGTAAGTAAGGTTCAATACTCAAAGGAGTCTTTTATGTCAAATCAGCATCATGGATCAAAACAGGATATGATCTTGCAAGACCTCTTTGACAAAATGATCTCTGAAACAGATGTACCTGATGAAATTACACAAAAAATTCTGAATGCTGCTGCACAGCAAGCTCAGAAGAATCAAAAACAATCTGCTTTAGTACAAGATAGCGAAGTGATTAAGTTTCCTAAAAGCACGCCATCTGTACATCAGGGATGGTATCAACAATACTGGTTTCAGATTGCAGCAGCTATTTCATTTGTTGTTGTGGCGGCAAGTAGCTTTTATTTGGTAGAACATCAATCTTCTGATTCTCTCTCTGCTCAACAAACACCAAAGCAGCAACAAACGAGTCAGCCAAATCACTCAACACAAGCAACCGTTTCACCAAAAACAATTGACGTTGAACCCGTACAGCCTTATCAGGCAGCACAACAGCCCATTCAAACTGCGCCCGTTGAGTCTGCACCTGTCAAAAGCCCATCTGTGGATACATCAAATAGTTTAAATCGTATTCTGGCAAATAATCAGGCACAAATACACCAACAACAGACTAGAACGCCATCGACATCCCATCAGGCCGCGTTTGAGGATGCTCAATTACAACAGGCAACAATCACGGATGAACCTCAACAGTCTGAATCTCCAGAGATAACAGGACGCCCTCATTCACAAAATAACGATGCGGTAAAAAGAACTTTAGAGCAAATTCGGACTACACCTTAATCCATATTCCAATGTTTTTGCGATCAAGTGATTGACAAAATGAAGACTCGGTGGCAAAAATGTAGGAAATTGTCATCTTTTTTATCTAAGTAAGCATAAGGAGATGTTCGCCAGATGACATCTCTTATTACTTCGACGGATGAAGCACTCATGTTAGCGTTTGCTCAAGGAAGTCAAACTGCATTCACCGAACTTTACCAACGTTATCATCGTATGGTTTATGGTTATCTGATTGGACGCACTGCAGGCAATCAGACTACAGCCAATGAGGTCAGTCAAGAAGTCTGGTTAAATCTAATTCGCTATTCAAGTCATTACACCGTTTCTGCCAGTTTTAAGACTTTTTTATTTCGTATCGTCAATACTAAACTTATTGACCATTACCGTATTCAGCATGCTAGCCCAATATCTAAAAGTGTTGATATTGATGATTATTATGATATACAAGAAGAATCAGACCTGAGCAGTGGTTTAGGCAGTGACTTTGATAACCCTGAACAGATTGCCATTCGGGAATGTGAAGTCAATCAACTTAAACGAGCTTTGCAACAACTCCCTGAACATCATCGTGAAATTTTACTCAATAGTTTCGTCAAAGGCATGACTGTCCCCGAAATTGCAGCAGAACAAGGGATTCCTTTAGAACGTGCCAAAAGTCGTTTACGTTATGCCAAACAGGCACTGACTGAAGCGATTGCACAATTACAACAATCTAAAATCATTTCCTGAATTTTTTTATTTTTACTTAACCCGAAATCTAAACCTGATCGTTTATAACTATGTCACATACTTACTTTGTTATATAGGACTAAAATAATGAATAAATCTGTCAAACTTGTACTTGTTACCAGTACCATTCTCACCTCTATGGCATGGGCAGCAGTAGATCAGAATGCCAAAGCAATTGTAATAGCCGATCGCCAACCTGCACTCACCACCATTGCGCCTGTTATCGCACCTGTACAAAGCACTGCCCTTAATCTACAGGTGTCTACCGAAAAAGCCAGCTATGCGGTCAATGAGGCCATCCGCTTTAATGTTGTGACCAATAAAGATGCTTATTTGTATATTCTCAACGAATTGCCTGATCAAACCACTTTATTATTACCGAACAATAAGGATAAGGAAAATTTTGTTCGTGCCAATACCGTCAGTACATTCCCACGCACTTATAGCAATACCGTTGAATTTTACTCAGATGCTGTTGGCATTGAAAAAATATTGGTCATCGCCAGTGAAAAACCCCTTGATCTGCATCGTATTTTGACCCAACAAAAAGGGGTGTATCAAGTCGGACAGACAGAGAACCTAATCAATAACCTACAACAAAAGGCTATTCGTATTGTTGACCGTGATACAGGAACAACCGTGCAGGGCAATAACCCTGCCATCGTCAGTACACGTCTAAGCGTCCCTGTTGGCAATCCAGCAACCCCGATTATAACAACAGCTCCTACGCCTACCCCAAATATAGTTCCTATTGAAGCCACCACAATTGGTGCAAGTGTTGCACAACTTGCCACCAATCCGCAGGGCGTGCGCACCTTTATTGCTGCCGATCAATCAACCTATCGTACCAATCAGGTTATTAATGTCTCTTACGGTGCAAGTGATGAGGGTTATGTCACACTGGCACAGGTTTATCAAAACGGTTCCGTACAAATTTTAAATCGTCAACGTGCTGATCGTAAATTTATGCAGGAAAAAGTGGTCGCAAATCAAAATACCAAAGCACTTGTGGCATGGGTCAGTGCGATTCCACAAAATGAAGGTAGTGTTACTACACAAAGTCAAATCCCTCAAGGTGCTGCAATGATTAATATTTTAGTAATGCCTTAACTGAGCGGAATCATGGAGAAAATCAAATGAAAAAATCATGGTTAGCCCTCAGTCTGTTGATGTTAGGGGTATGTACAACACAATATAGTTTTGCTGCTGATCAGGCATTGATTGTTGGGGTCGGACAATACCAAAATCCGAGTGCCAACTTGCCAGGAATTGAGAAAGATGTAGCAATGGCACAACAATTGGTCGCTCACATGGGCTTTGAGGCCAAAAATATTAAACTGTTACAAGATCAACATGCTACCCGTGAACAGTTTCGGGCGGCACTAAAGCAACTGGCTCAAACCACACAACCCAATGATCGGGTCATTATCTATATATCCAGTCATGGTTCACAAGTCAAGGACACCAATGGCGATGAAGAAGATGGTTATGATGAAACCTTATATCTGCATGATGGTAACTTTGTAGATGATGAATTTGGCGAATTACTGGATAAAATCCCAAGTGAAAATATGGTGGTCTTGCTGGATGCCTGCCATAGCGGTACAGGCACAAAAGCACTTGCGCCGAATAGCTTAACCAGTACCAATACCATCCAGACCCGAGTAAAAGCATGGGATATTCCCATCCATGTGGTATCCTCAAAAAGTCATAAAAAGAATTTGAGTGTTGAGGCTGTCGATGCTACCGATGGACAACGTTATATTGCCATTGGTGCAGCACAAGACAATCAGTCTGCTCAGGCAACCTCTGAGGGCAGCATGTTTACCAAAGCATTGCTCACCAGTTTTGAAAATGCCCGTAGTAATAAACAGGACATCTCATGGCAAAATCTATTTGATGCCACCAGTCAGCAATTGGCACAAGCCTTACAGGGGGTTGACCCCTCTATGGCATTTCAACCGCAAATGACAGGTAGTCCAGCACTGTTTAGTAAAACCATCCGTTTTAATAGCGTCAATAGTAGTACCGCAAGCTATAACCCTTTGTGGCAAGAAACGCTGGATACAGTACAAAGTGCTGCCCAAAGCCTAAAAATTGAAGTACCAGACACACTGAAAAAAGGCGATAAAGTCAGCATTAGCATTGATGTTCCTCAAGCAGGTTATCTCAATGTCATCAGTATTAATCCAAATGATGAAGCTGAACTATTATTCCCGAATCAATATGCGCAGGACAATGCTGTAAAAGTGGAAACCATCCAAATTCCTCAAGCAGGCAAATTTGTATTACGAGCCAATCCCCCATTTGGTAAGCATTTAGTGGCTGCATTCCTGACCACACAACCGATTAATTTACAAAAAAATGCCTTGGGCAATCGGGATAGTAAAGGACAAATTAATAAGCTTATCGCTCAATTGCCACTTTCTAGCGTTCGTGCTTTAGGTCGTAGCAAAGACGAAAGTAGTGGTCGTTATATTGCTGGTTATCGAATTATTGATATTACGGAGAAATAAAAATGCGTACATTCAATCGTTTTTTGGCACTCGCCTTATTGTCCAGTGCCTTGATCACAGGTTGTCAGAGTTATCCAAGCAATAGCAATCATCATACTTTGGCAAATTTACATGCTCACCCACAAGCAGCGAAAGTGCAAGTTGAACTTTCAGCAAAAAGTTATCATTTAAATGACCCCATTCGCTTCCGTGTGACGAGCCAACAAACTGGACGGTTATGGATTGTGCAGGTTGATCCAGATGATCAGGCAACTGTTTTGTATCCACCCTCTTCGGCTGTTGATAATCGCATCAGTGCCAATCTTGCCACTGATTTACCCAATGCAAACTGGGCAACTGAGTTTAGAGCCGTTAAACCCACAGGTCGTAGTCAACTGGCATTTATTGTAACGCCTGAGAAATACAGTCTGGATGATATTTTAATGATTCGTAATGGTAAGCTGACAAAAACTGCTTTTGCCAGTGATCAATCATGGGCATTTACTCAAATGCCTTTAGTGATTTACCCGTAATAGAAGTGAATCACAATAAGTGTAAGGGTGGATGTAATCCACCCTTACACTTATTTAATTAAAACAAATTTTACCCGACGATTTTCTGCGGCAAGTGGATTTTCTTTATTTAATAAATCATCCGATGCACGTCCAACTGCAACCAGACGACCTGCTGCAATACCCTTTTGAATCAGTGCCTGACGGACTCTTTCTGCCCGTTGCTGTGATAACTTTTGATTCAGTTGATACTGTCCTGACTGATCAGTATGCCCCTCTATTAAAAACTGGTGACTTTGTAATTGTGGTGTTTGTAAGGCTTCGGCAATAGTATTGACCATGCTTTGCCCTTGTAGCGTTAAAGTAGATTTGTTGATTACAAACGGAATTGACAGATTAATCGCAGGGGGTGCAGTCAATACAGCACTTGTTGTATTTTCCTGTGGTGTTTCATCTTCAGCGAGCATAGCCTCGACATTAATATCTCGTGTCCCTGATGTTGAAACGGATGAATTGATCTGCCGCTGTTGTGGGGTCAGGGCTTTTACCAATTCAGCTACGCTAATGCTATTGTTTTCAGCATGTGCATAATTCATGCTAATAGCGAAAAGTAGTATTATTGCTATGCTGGACTTCATCATTTTTTTGCTCCTGAAGCGATAGAAATAGGTATCAAACTGACACTGGGTGGAGCCACCATTTGTGGGGTTTGTGCTTTATTCGGGTTTCGATATTACTGTACAATCAGGCTAGAACTTTCAAACCATTCTTTTAAATCAATCATTTGATTATGATTTTGATCAGTTTTAGGGTCTTTTAAACCATATAATAATGGCTTTGTTGCATAAAAGGAATTCATCCCCATAAAATTTAGATGAATACACAATCAAAAAGCCGCTACAAAACAACCAACTGGGCTGAGTACAATCAGGCTTTACGCCAACGGGGTGCTTTCACTATTTGGTTTGATCCCCAAATGCAATGGTATGCAATGCCTACAGGCAAAAAAGGATGTCAACCGACCTACTCTGATACTGCCATTCAGTTTGCCCTGACAATACGAAACCTGTTCCAACTGGCTTTACGTCAAACACAGGGTTTTATTCAAAGCCTCTTTCAACTCGCTCACCTCAATTGGAATGTTCCAGATTTATCAACATTGAGTCGGCGAGCAGATATACTCCAAACACGTCTACATAAATCAGCAAAAAAACCACAGGAAAGCCTGCATATTTTATAGCAAAGCACGCTATATAGACTACATTAATTTAAAACCAAGTATTAAGGCATCATATAACTCTAATCGTCAGGTAGTCGACTTGCAAATCAGAGTCGATATTTTGAATAAATTTACTCAACTCGGTACAGCCCAAACAGTCGCTGTTGCATAAATATCGGGAAGATAGACTGACTCATCTTTATTTTTATTTATGCAACAAAGCCATAATTAATGCTCGATTAGCAGCATAAACTTCTTGGTAATAACTGCCCAATATCAATAAGCCACTGATATAACATAATCGCTGTATTTTATTCATAATTGCCATGATTTAATCCCTAAAATAAAAAACTACTGACCATTACGAACAGCTCGAACAAGGTTATTGTTTGTTTTTAAACTAGCCCCACATGAAGAAGAGCCAAAAAATAAGCTCACGCTCCATGCAAGATGCTTGGAACCATCACAATCTGATGAACTAGACCAATAATCTTCCCATCCCACTTTCGTATTAGGAAAAATTTTAGTATCGATCGTAGGACGTTGTGAACCACTTCCACACTTGATATATATTGATTTAGCCCGCCCTGTTTTAGTTGTAGTTGGTATATTAGGCATACTTTCATAACCATCTGAACAATAACGAATGCTATTCAATTCTTCAATATCAGGTAAACGCCAGTCTTTATATCCCCCAAAACCTTCACGATTCATTTCTTCAATAGTTTTAAAAGCATTATCCCAACTATGTTTAGATGCCTCTCCCATACAAGTTGCTCCATCCCAAGTTTGTCCCAAACTACAACGCATCCAGAGCAAATTGGTTTTCGGATCACGCCACATGCCTTGTTGCATTAACTCACTATCATTTAAATGAGTTACAGTATTTTGTACAGGTAAAGTCAGTATTGGCTTTTTATCATCATCCAACATTAACGACGCATAAACAGGTGAATACTTTTGAATCCGTGTTTTGGCTAAAGCTTTAAAGCGTCCCTGTGGATATTGTTCCAGATAAGCCACATAACCCCGAGCTTCAGTTTCATTTTTAATACTGTCCCAAAACATCAGTTCAGCATCAGGTTTGTCAGTGGTTTTACTGTTTTGATTGACTGTAATGGTTGGATTAACAAAGTAGACATCGATCCGTAAATTTCCTTCACGGGTAGGCGATTGCTGTCCTTTGGTCATAACCTTGACTTCATCTGCCACTTCATCAAAAATTGCAAAAATAGATTTATCATTTTTACGTATCGCTTGAGCAAGTGCTTTGGCATAAGGGCTATTGCCTGTTGAACCATCCTGCGCCACTTTACCCGCTTCAGTTGCATACGCCACCAACAACCCCTGTCCACTTATCGGCGCACGGCTTAAACCTTTGGTGGCACTTTTAAAACCACTGTTCGGGCGGTCACGACAGGCATCCAGAATCACCACACGAGCTTTTGCCCCCTCAGTCGCACTGACCAGATCATCAGAACTTACCGCACTTAAACGTAAATCAGCCGCTTGCTCAATTTTGGCATCGGTTGCCAATAAATAGTTTTGCCGATTTTCTCCCTGTTGCCCATGCCCTGAAAAATAAATCACAGCGACATCCGCATTTTGAGCCGTCTGATTAAAGGCTTCAACTTCCCGATTTAAAGTCCGAATATCTGCATCTTTGACCAGTTTGACCTCATCAAATTTAAGATCATTTTTAAGAACATTTTGTAATAACACCGCATCATTAATCGGATTACTTAATCGATTTTCATATTGATACGTTGCATTACCAATCAGTAAAGCTACACGTTTGGCATGAGCCGTTGATAAGGTCATTACCCCTAGAATCAACACACACCCCATCATTATTTTTTGTCGCATAGGTTTTTTCCAGTTTAGTGTCTATCATCCATTATTTAAAAATAAAAGCCACTCGACGATTTAAACGATAATCCTGTTCAGTTGTGCCATGTGCCAGTAATTCTGTTTTACCTTTACCAATTGCCTGTAAATGCCCCTTTAATTGTGGCTGACTACGTTGTAACAATTGCACCACACTCTCCGCTCGTCTTTGTGAAAGTTTTAAATTATAGGCATCATCCCCTTGTTGATCGGTATGCCCTATCACCTGAATGGTCTGAAACTGACTATCTGCCAGACTTTTTGCGACCTGATCAAGTACCTGCATTCCCTCAATATTGGGCTGACTCTGATTAAAATCAAAAGCAATTTGATAACTAATTTCAGGGGCTTCAACCGAAAGTGTACGTTTGGTCTGTACAAAAGTTTGCAATTCCTGAGCATTGAAAGGCTGTGTTGTCATCTGGTCATTAAACTGCTGACGAAGCTGTTGATAACGTGGTACAAATTTTGCCAATTCAGATGACATTGTAGTATTAAAATAATCTTCCCTTAAATCATCCAGACTGAGTTGGGCATCTATACGTTGCTTTAATTGCAATTGTACCTCTAAGGTATTTAACGCAATTTCAGCCCGTTTATACTGTTGTACTTGTGCATTTAGTCCTGCGGAATAGGTCAACCCTTTCGCTGTTTTCCATACGGTCAATGCCTGAGAATACTGTCCTGCCTTTTGTAAGGTACTGGCATACGCCATTTGAAAATCAGCTACATGTGGGCATAAATCTACAATTTGTTTGGCTTTTTCAATCGCTAATTGTGGCGATGCTGCCGTTTGAATGGCTTTACTGGTATATAAAGTGATGGCTTGCTGGCAATCTTCGGCGTGGCTCACTGCACTAAATGTCATCACCAACCCAGTGAACATCAATATTGTTTTTTTCATTAGATTTTTCCTTTTACTCAAGGTTAAGGATAAGTACGCAACATGATGTGTTGAAACCCTGCTTGTGGGCTTTGCTGCAACCATTGGGTCAAAGCCCGAACCACAGGATGTTCAATACTGACATCTTTGTCCGCAATCGAAAGGAGTTGCTGTAACTGTGCTTCAGATAAAGGCTGAGACACTCCCACTGCTACAACACTATCTAAGCCCACTGGAGCTTGGGCATTAATACTTGGTGTGGTAAAAACCTGACTTGCCTTAAACATGCGATGCTCGTGTGTTTCAATCGGGTAAAGCAAGTGGAACTGACCTTGTGCATCAATATTAAAGAGAATCAAAGCATAATCTTGAGCAGCTTTACTTAAGAATTTAAATTGTTCCCCAATTTTAAAACCATTTCCTTTTAACTCAGGCGTGGCAGTGAACTGTAATTGGGCAGGATTTTTCAGTTGCTGTTGTAATGTTCTTAACCATAATTCTGTTTTCAGCCGTTGTTGTATGACGCTGAGGGTAGTTTTTGCAGTGATTGGTTCTAAAGCAGTATTGGCTAATGTCCATAATTTTAAATCAGGATGCTCAATGATCACAAAGTCATTATTTTGTTGATGAACGCTTAAACCAAGATCAGACAACATTTCATTCAGTGCCTGACGGTTTTGAACCTGTTGCACACCAATATTCAGGGCATCATTTGATACCTCAACCACAGGTGATGGTGCAGTCTGTTGTGTCGCTTCAGGCGCAATCTTGCGTGGTTTTAACAAGGTTTTGAAAGTAATATTATCATGGTCTTCACTAATCAAGGGTTGAATGACTGGCGTTTGCGGATTTTTGTCAGAATAATACCCCACCTCACTGGTCAAGACTTCACGTAACTCAGCATAATTGATTTTACCATCCTGATTACGGTCTGCGGCAATTTTGCCATCCAACACCCTTAACAAAACATCAGTTAATAAACCATGTGCCTTGCCATCAAATTTTGAATCGACTGCTGGCAAATCGGCAGCTTCTTCATCTTCACCTGATGCTGCAATCGAAATGGTATTTTGATAAGGATAAGGCTCTGGTTTATGGTTAATTTGTGCCTGCAACTGTGCAATATCCATCGCTGGCAAATCAGCGTCAGATATCGCCCGAGTTGGTAAGCGAATATGACGACTTACGGTTTTAACTGGAGCTAAAGAAATGCTGCGGGTTGCATTGGCAGAAAAACAACTGTCCATCACAATTACCACATCCCGTGTTTTCTCTAGTTCCGCAATCACAGGCAATATGTGTTCACGCCCAATCACCAGACTCTGATTGAGCTGTGCTGTCGTGTCCTGCCCTTTTGCCAACATCTTTTCAATGGGTTCAAGATCAAAATCATAGGGTACAAATGCACCACTATTATAAGGCAGTGGCAATTTATTTTTATTGTCTTGTCGGCTCGTGCCATGCCCTGAAAAATAAATAAAAACCTGATCGCCTGCCTGACTACGGTTTTTTAAATCATTTAATGCTTTCACAATATTGCTTTGCGTGGCTTGTTGATTAGTTAAAATCACCATATCCTGCTTTTTAAAGCCCCACTTTTGACTCAATACCTGCCGCATGGCATCCACATCATTGATTGGCCCCGCTAAGTGGGTAACATGCGGATAATCTGCTACGCCCACCAGTAACGCAATATTGGCAGCAAACGCTGAACTTTGTGTCAATAATCCAGCAATGGAAAAAATACCTATCCATATTTTCTTCCCCCACATAGCAACCTCACAAATCCCAAATTAGATAATGTTATAAACGTTACAAACTACATTTCGGGTTAAAAATTTCACCAATATTCTGTGCTTATCATTTCACAGATTTTAAAAACTGCTTGGGTGTAATTCCTGTCCAACGCTTAAACGCCCGCCCAAACGCACTTTGATCAGCATAATTTAAACGTTCCGCAATTTCTGACAATGATTTGCCCTGTTGCAAATACAGTTTACTTTGTTCCAAACGGTACTGATCTAAAATATCTTGAAAATTAAGCTGATAGGTTTTGAGTTGGCGTTGTAATGTTCGTTCTGAACAATGTAAACGCTTAGCAACATAACTGAGCAGTAGTTCTTCTTGTTGTAAAAGTCCTTGTTCAATATGCGTTTGTATTTTTTGACGGAACTGTTGTTGCTGAATCTCAAAAGAAGCAATGCTATTCAGTGATTGCTGAGCTTGAGTCGAGAGTACATGGTTTAATTGTTGGTCTGCAGCGATGCTTTTTGCTTTTAAAATTTGATTTGAAAAGCGAATTGCATATTGTCCAGCTTGAATTTGGATCGGACAACCATAAAATTTTTCAAAATGATATAAAGCTGTATGTGGTGCGTAACCAAATTGAATCATGTGTGGTGGAATGAGGGCATCTTGGACAATCGATTGGGCAATTTTAAAAATCAACGCCAGATTTAGCTCATACATTTCCCGATAATCACTATAGGATGCTCCCCAAACAATTTGAATATAATCAGAAAACTGCTGAACATTCAGTTGTTCTAAATTGGTTTGTTTAAAGACTAAAGAATAATAACGTTGTAAAAGCTGTAAAGCCTGTTGCAGATCTAAACTGGTTGAAGCCAAATATCCCATTAAACCCAAATCTTGCAAATTGGCATGTTCAGCCAATACTAATGTAATCGGTCGAGGGAAATAAGCTTGTGCCGATTGCAAAAGCAACGCATAACGTTCGACATCAAAATCATGCTCATCTGGATTTTCCAAGCAAGTATGAAAAGCTTGCCAAAGCTCAGGTGCAACAACTTTAGACAAATCAATTTGTTCTTGTTGCAAAACACGATTAAATAATCGTAGGTATCCAATAATAATTTTAACTGACATATCCCGATCTCATCCTGACCTGTCGTTATTTGTATAAAACTTGGCTGTAACTGTCAAAACATTTCATCGGACTTTTTCCATACTGAGTTCATGAAGAAAAGACAAGGAATAGCAAAAAATGAATGCACATGTTTCCTATCAAGTTGAGCCAGTTGTTAGAACAAAACTAGATTTTCATTTAGATCAAGCACCACGTTTTTGGTTTGGTGGTGATCCATTTCGTACTCGTATGTTTGATGCATTAAGCCTGACTTTTCCTGATGGTGAGCGCTATTTTATTGAATGTGTGCGTTTATTCCGCGACAAAATTAATGATCCTGACTTGCAAGAACGTGTGGCTGATTTTATCCGTCAGGAAGCACAGCATGGTATTGCACATGACAAAATGAATCAGATCATGAAAGAGCAAGGCATGCCTGTAGATCAATTCACTGCACGTTTGAAAAAGATTTTTAGATTTGAATTAAAAAACCGTTCGGCTCAATACAACATTGCCATGACCGCAGCTGCAGAGCATTTAACTGCGTTAATGGCAGATACTTTTTATAGTAAAAAAGAGACTTTAGCGGAGGCAGATCCATTTGTTCGTGCGCTATTCGCTTGGCATGCGATTGAAGAAATGGAACATCGTGATGTTGCTTTTGATGTGATGAAGCAAGTCGGTGATGTACCAGAAGCAACTCGACGTTTTGCACTGCTCTTTACCACAGTGATGATGTTTGGTTTTACTTTGTATCGTACAGATGTCATGCTTAAAACTGATGGTTTTAATTTGAGACAACGCTTTGATATGGCACGTAAAGGTTTACCGTGGTTCTTCGGTCGTAACGGTATTTTGACTGCAAAAAGATCTCAATATAGTGACTGGTTTAAAAAGGATTTCCATCCAAATCAACATCCTGTTATTCGCCAATATGATGTTTGGGTTGATACTTTAGCGAAGACCAATGATCCAATTGCTGCGGGTGAAGCTTTTTGGCAAGCAGGGCTTTAATTCACGTATCAAAAGAATCCCCTTTGAATTTAGGGGATTCTTTCTGTCATTATCACCACTTCGCATAATGCTGTTCTAACAACCCATATTCTTGATTTAACATCACCAGTTCAACATTTTCATGTTCAATCGTACCGCAGACTTTCGCTTGCCACTGATTAAACTGACTACCAATCAGGCGTAGGTTAATATTCTCAAAACGACACCAACCTGTTTCAACGAGCAAATTTAATCGCTCATCCAAAGAACGAATTGACCAACAATTTTCATTTTGTTGCTCAAATAAAATATCAGTGAGTGGATATAAACGACCATCAACCCACAACGCATTTTCATTACCAAAACTTTCATTGACACCTGATGCGAGATTCAAGCCAATACGGCGATCATTTGCATCACGGAACTGACAAGACAACCAAAACCAAGCAGTCTCAGGTCGTAAAAAACCACAAGTATCATCGAGTGCAGCAAGACTGTGAGAATTAAATTCGATCTGCTGTTGATCAGGGCTAATAAAAAAGCCTTCTACTGCCAAAGTGGTTTGTTTTTGCGTATATGTCCAACCATTAATTCCTGTTGGGCTACATAAACTGAGTGCATCCGTACCTGCACAAAAAATACGCGCTTTCAGTTGTACTTCGCCATGTTTGGTCACTTGGATATAACGCACACCATTGGCGTGTTGCATATCAAATTGATAAGCCGATTTTTTAAAATAGCTTTGACTAAATAAAGGTTGTTCATCGAGTTGGGTTTTTAAAGCTAATGGCTGAATCGCATTCCATTCGATTACTTTTTTAGAAAGATGATCATAAACATAGAAAAAGCCATGCCCTGCCCATGATAAATCGACAATCGCCACACCAATACTGTAGTGCCCGTGCTGCAAACCACAAAATTTAAATTTTTTATATTTAAGCTGCTTGCGCCAGCCTTTTAGAACTTGGCCATAAGGCGTTTTATAAATATAGTCATCCAAATTGATCTGTGAAGGTATCTGATCAAAACGCCCATAACGAGGCTGACCATTTTTCTGTATCAATTTCACAAGATTTCCCCAACTCAATTATAACGTAAATGCCTTTCTGACCTGATTTTTACCATTGTGTTTCGCCTCGTACAACGCCTTATCTGCTTGCTCAAACAAGCCTGTATAATCAAAACCACTAAAAGCTGTACTACTTACCCCAAAACACGCCTTGATATAAAGCATTTCATTTTCTTTCACTTCAACTGCGGTTTGCTCTAATGCTTTACGACATACCTCTGCCAACAACACTGCATTTTCAATAGAAGTAAATGGTAATAAAATGACAAATTCCTCACCCCCATAACGTCCAATCACATCACTGGCTCGTAAATTTTTTCGCAGTATATTTGCGACATGTTTTAAAACCAAATCTCCTTGATGATGTCCATATTGATCATTAATATTTTTAAAATTATCAATATCCACCATAATCAACGATGTTTCTCGATGGGTAATTTGTGCCTGCTGCATCTGTAAATCAATAATCTCATTGACCCCACGGCGATTCAACAGCCCTGTTAACTCATCAGTACAACTGAGTTTTTCTATTTTTGAATTATATCTGCGCCAACGCTCTATACTTATATCAAATAACGTAATGGTAAATGCCGCATATAAAGTGGTGTAAAACATTGAATAAATAATCTGAGCGCTCTGAACATCTTTATGCATCAAGGTATAAGGCTTATAAGCCACTGCATAATCTAAATAACCCAACACCGTAAGCGCAGATAATAAATAACACGCAATAACATAAGCAACCAAGCCAAAATAAACAGAGAAACGAGGGAATAACAACAAAGCGGTAAAGGTTATCCCCATAAAAATAACGCCATTTAACATGTTCAGCAAACCAATGCCTATTGGCAAACCTAACAATGAAAATGGGTAATACACCGATAAAAACAACACATAATAAATATGCACATTCGGCTTATTTTTAATAAGAAAACCAAACAAAATTAAAAGGATATTTAAAATAAATACACTTGGATACAACCACTGAAGTTTAAGCAATAACTCGGTATTTGCTAAAGGGTGATACATATATTTTATTTGTATAAAATATATAACAGCAGCCGTAAAACTCGCATACAGCAATATAACTTGGGATTTTTTAACTAAATCCCAATCTAAAATTGCAAGAAAGGCTTTACTGAAATACGTAGCTAAGGAATATTTCATCCCTCATCATCCCTTATGATTATTCTTGTGTTATACGTCCATGTACAACTAGTCACAATATTAATATGGCTTAGGCACACGCTTTAGCCGATCTTATCACACACCTATTCAGTTTTATAAGTCGACCATCGGAATACCATCAATTTTCGCAACCGTCATTAAATCTTTATCGCCACGACCTGAAACTGTTGCAATAATGATTTGGTCTTTCGACATCGTTGGGGCAAGTTTAGTGACATAAGCCATCGCATGTGAACTTTCAAGCGCAGGAATGATGCCTTCAATCTGAGTTAAATCACGGAAGCCTTGTAAGGCTTCATCATCTTTAATTGGCACATATTCCACACGATGCATATCTTTTAAGAAACTATGCTCTGGACCAACACCTGGATAATCCAAACCTGCTGAAATACTATGTGTTTCAATAATCTGACCTTGCTCATCCGACATGAGGTAAGTACGGTTACCATGTAATACACCCACATGGCCTGCATTCAATGGCGCTGAGTGTTTGCCTGTTTCAATGCCGAAACCTGCCGCTTCAACACCGTACATTTTCACATCCTGATCATTCAGGAATGGATAGAACAAGCCCATTGCATTTGAACCTCCGCCAACACAAGCAACCAAGGCATCAGGTAAACGCCCTGCTTGTGCTTGGATCTGTTGACGTGCTTCACGACCAATGATTGATTGGAAATCACGTACAAGCTGTGGATATGGGTGCGGACCAGCAACCGTACCAATGACATAATAAGTCGTATCAACATTGGTGACCCAATCGCGCATCGCTTCATTCAATGCATCTTTTAAAGTTTTGGATCCGCTTTGCACTGGTACAACTTTTGCGCCAAGCAAACGCATGCGATAGACATTCATCGCCTGACGTTTTACATCTTCAGCCCCCATGTACACCACGCACTCCATACCCAAGCGAGCAGCGATGGTTGCGGTCGCAACACCATGTTGACCTGCACCTGTTTCAGCAATGATACGTTTTTTACCCGACAGTTTTGCCAATAAAGCCTGACCAATCGTATTATTTACTTTATGAGAGCCAGTATGGTTTAGGTCTTCACGTTTTAAGTAAATTTGCGCACCGCCGAGGTGCTGAGACCATCGTTCAGCATGATAAAGTGGACTTGGACGACCAACATAAAACGCAAGATCACGGTCAAACTCTGCTAAAAACTGAGCATCATTTTTCATACGACCATAAAGACTTTCTAAGTCTTCAAGTGCAGCCATAAGCGTTTCTGACACAAAACGCCCACCATGAATACCAAAATGCCCCTGAGCATCTGGAAACTGGGTGTAGTCAATCGCCTGATTTTGTTGACTAAGGTTTTGCTGATCCACGTTGGACTCCTTGCATAAATTTTTCAATGAGTTGTTGGTCTTTTATACCTTTAGCGGACTCTACGCCTCCGCTGACATCCACAGCAAAAGCTGCTGTAGTATCAATAGCGTCACTCACATTTTCAGGGGTTAAGCCCCCTGCCAAGATTAGTGGAATATCAAGTTTTGGAAATTTATTCCAATCGAAACAGTGACCTGTTCCACCTTTTAAATCAGGATGCCACGCATCAAGTAGAACCGCACTGGCTCCCACAGCTTGATAGCGTTGAATTTCGGTCAAAATGTCTAAACCAGGTCTAACCTGAATGGCTTTGTACCAACGGCGTTTGCAATGCAACGCAATTTGTTGGCATTGTTCAGGTGTTTCATCACCATGTAGTTGTAATACATCCAACGGAACTGAATCAAGCACTGTTTGGATTTCTTCTGCGCTTGCATTTACAAATAAACCGACCAACTGAACATAAGCGGGTACTGAGCTTGCCAAAATTTGCGCTTGTTCAATACTGACATGACGCGGGCTTGGGGGAAAGAATACCAATCCAATCGCATCTGCTCCTGCTTGCACAACAGCATCAATATCTTGAGTCCGCGTGATTCCACAAATCTTGGCGCGAGTTCGGAGTTGGGTTTGACGCATTTGATGTCCAATTTGAGATGACTATTTACTACTCTCACATTGTAAAGCAATTTGACATACTTTGGTCAAAGTTCATTTCCAAATGCAATTGTTTAAAAAACGTGAACACTCTATACTTCGCATCATCTCGCAACAAGTCTAAAGCACATTCTTTTGCTTATAGGGAAGTTGGTGTAAGTCCAACACTGCCCTCGCAACGGTAACACCGAATTATTAATCTTAGCTAAACGCCAAATCACTGCATCTGAATGATGTGGGAAGATGATTAATAGCATCACAATTGTGATGATATAGTGAAGTCCGGAGACCTGCTTGTTGTTTATTTCCACTTTAACATTCACGACGGGTGAATGTATGGAGCGACATCATGTCTACTATTTTTCAACCGACACGTTTAGTTGGTGCTATCGCTATTGCGATGGGGTTTTCTTCAACTACTTTTGCTCAAGATCAATCAAGCGCGAAAACTGCGACGCTAGATACGATTGTTGTGACGGCATCTCGTTCTGAAGAAAAGTTAAAGAATGTTCCTGCACGTCTGACTGTGATTGATCAAAAAACGATTGAAAAGAATCCTGCTCTCAACTTATCAGATTTAATTCAGCGTGATCCTTCTGTTTTTGTCAAACAAAGTGGCGGAATAGGTCAGATCACGGAAATCTCAATTCGTGGAACTCGACCAAATCACACTATCATATTAAAAGATGGCGCTCGTCTAAATAGCCAAAACCACCTTGCTGCAATTTATCCATCATTTCTTGATTCATCTGATCTTGAACGGATAGAAATTCTTAAAGGTCCAGCCTCTGTACAATATGGAACAGAGGCAATTGGTGGAGTGGCTCAAATGATAACCTCAACTCCAACAAAAAATAGCGGTTTTATTACAGGTATCTATGGGGAAAATAATACCTATAAAGCCATTGCTGGAGTTGACCTTATTCAAGATGGTTTTTATGCACAAATTAGAGGACAACGTCTAGAAAGTGATGGAACACGAGTTCTAGATAATCAAAGCAAAGATCAAAAAGCCGCTTATGATCAGAAAGGTTATAGTGCGAAAGTAGGTTACGACAATAAAAAGAATATTAAAACTGACCTGTCAATCAGTCAGAATGAAGGGCTGAGTCAATTCTACAATTACATGATCAGCAAAAATAATGCAGAGCGTATATTTGAGAATCGCCTAATTAATTCAAGCATTCAATATGGTGTTACTGAGAACCTTACATTATCTGCACGCTATTCAAACTTTATTGATAACCAACAAGTAAAAGATAGTGATCCAGACCACTTTGATACAGAAAACAATGAAGGTGATCTAAACTTAAACTGGAATATAGACTCTAAGAATAATCTACTCGCAGGTGTAACTTATCTAAAATCAGATTTTAAAAGTAATGATGTAAAAGATAAAAAACAAAGTATCGATTCTACCGGTTATTATGTTCAACATCAGTATAAGACAGATAAGCTAAATACTCAGGTTGGTGTTCGTACTGAAGATAATGAACTATTCGGTACACATACAATCGGTCAAGGAGCTGTTCGTTATCAAGTATTACCCGAAACAAGTATTTATGCCAATATCGGATCAGCTTTTAAAGCACCATCCCTGACAGAACTCTATTATTTTTCAGAAAAGTCCTATGGAAATACCTATGGTAATCCTGATCTCAAACCAGAAGAAAGTATTTCCTATGAAATTGGTGTAGATCAAAGAATTGGGCAAAACCTAAATGCCTTTTTATCTGCTTACCATACTGAAATAAAAAATTTAATCAGCTATAAATACTCAAGCCCGAACTCAACGTATATCAACATAGATAAAGCTGAAATCAATGGTGGTGAGCTAGGTCTTAAATGGAAAAAAGATGACCTATTCCTAAACACAGAATACGCTTATGTTGATTCAAAAGATAAAAAGACTGATCTGAGAGTTGCATATAAGCCTAAACAGACCCTCACTTTAACGACTGGACTTGAAAATTCAATTTATGGAATAAGCGCCTCAATTATCGCACGCTCAGATATTTATGCAGATAATGCCAATAAAGTTAAAGCTCCTGGTTATGCAACCGTTGATTTAAACATGTACTGGAATATCAACCCTAATATTAAAGTTTTCAGTAATATTGAGAATATGGGTGATGTTGAGTACAGAACTGCTGATAATTTTGGTGATGGTTGGTATGTAAACGGTGGTCGCCAAGCTTCTGTGGGTGTCACTCTTCGTTATTAATCGTGCAATCTAGACAATAAAAATATTTTCTTAACTCCAATTTCGGGGTAATGTTCTGACCGACATTATCCCCTTTTTATTTGTAGGACAGCTTCATGGGACATCGTTTAAGTAAAATCTATACACGTACAGGTGATTCAGGCACAACAGGACTTGGGGATGGCTCACGAGTCGCTAAAGATGACTTACGAATTCATGCGCTAGGTGATGTAGATGAACTCAATGCCACTATTGGCGTATTAAGAGCACAAATCAGTGTATCTCAAATTGAAAATAAAGCTGATTGGGATAAAAGTTTAAGCTTGATCCAACATTGGTTATTTGATTTAGGTGGTGAAGTTTGTATTCCAAACTATCATTTACTCCAACCAATTTGTATCGAGTTTCTCGAAAAAGAAATTGATCACATGAATGAATCTCTGCCAATGCTGAAAGATTTTATCCTCCCATCAGGCACTTTGGCCTGTAGTTATGCGCATCAGGCGCGTGCTGTCTGCCGTCGTGCTGAGCGTGCCTTGATGTCGGTGCATACACGCGATCAAAATATTCAGGCAACCGCTTTACAATTACTCAATCGTTTATCAGACTGGTTGTTTGTGGCTTCACGCAGTTTACAGCGTGCCGAGGGTGGCAGCGAAGTGCTTTGGCAAAAAAACATTAATGATAGTATTGATCAAGCATAATTATTTTAAGGTAAATCAAAATGCGAATTATTGGTCATCGTGGTGCACGCGGCGAAGCGCCTGAAAATACTTTGGGCGGTTTTCGTTATTTGCATGATCTAGGGGTACGAGCTGTCGAGTTTGACGTGCGTCAACTCAAAGATGACCAATTGGTGGTGATTCATGATGATGATTTTGTTCGTACCACGGGTAAATCACAGCATGTTGAAAGCTGTAATTTGTCTGAAGCTCAGCAATTTGATCATCGCCATCAATGGCAGGCGTGGGGATTTGAAGAATACACTCCTAGCCTGCCCCATGTAATGGGTTGTTTAACTGATTTTGAACATATTGAAGTTGAAATTAAAGCAGTTACAGATGAAGCAGCGGCTGAGCGTTTAATTCTACAATTACACCAAGATTTAATCGGCTTTGAACAAACTGCCACAATCACGAGTTTTGATGTAAAAATTTTAGCGGCATTACAACAACATCAAAGTCATTTTAAACGTGGTCTGTTGGTTGAAATTCCAATTGGGGAATACGCAATCGAGCTTGCTCAACAATATGAGTGCCACCAAATTGGTTGGAAAGATCAACTGGCAACTGATCAAATCATTCAGTTTACACAGCAAGCCGAACTTGCTGTGAGTGTCTGGACAGTTAATGACGTTGAACGTGCCAAACATCTACAACAATTGGGCATTCAAGGGTTAATCACCGATTTCCCGAGTACCATGTTGCAACATCTAACTTTATAAAAGTATGGAATTTATTCCGACAACTAATTTTATTTTTTAGATTGCGCCTGAATTAAACGCTGCCCTTTCGCATCTAATAAATACAAATTCGTCCCTTCAATTTGGAAACGTTCAATCCGCTGCATCGCATCCATCAGATCTGCTTCTTGTGCTAATGCTTTATCACAACTTAAGTGCTGCGCTCTCACATCAAAACTCATTTTCCTTTGGCTAAGATCATATTGATAACTTCCATAAATGTTATTGCAGCCCGTATGACCTGAAATGGTTTTAGTCACTGAATTCAGCATAAAACTTGGGTATTGATTGAAGAATAAAGCACGTTTATTTTGAATCATGGTTATTTGCCAATTCACCTCTTGAATACCATCGTTGCTTTTACGAACTTGCATAGGAGGCAATTCACTTACACGTTTGGGATGTAAGCTATTTTTAGTGATCTGTGTCGGTTTACTTTGGC
This sequence comes from Acinetobacter sp. 5862, assembly GCF_024494585.1. Taxonomy (NCBI): domain Bacteria; kingdom Pseudomonadati; phylum Pseudomonadota; class Gammaproteobacteria; order Moraxellales; family Moraxellaceae; genus Acinetobacter; species Acinetobacter sp. 5862. Next base: position 63,471 of record NZ_JANHGP010000062.1, on the reverse strand, counting down.
ATGCAGTAAGTAGCAAAGCACAAGATAATATTAAAGTTTTGTGAAAAAACTTATTCAAAGAATAAATTGTATTTTTCACGCTTATTTGTTCTGACATTGATTTATTTCGCCTTTTAATTTATTGATTAATTCAACAAACGAATTCTGTTACTGTTCTTTCAGTACAACTGTAGAATAATACTAGTGTTATCTAATCTGAGCATGCTAATATCGAGCATAAAATAGCAATATATCGTCATGATTGGTTTTGCTATCTCGTTTGGTTTTTATATCTTGTGTAAACAAGGTTTTTAGGAGCGCTGACGGATATGACTTCCGCCCCACTCAAGAAAGCACCCATTAATTGGATTGCAATTTTCGCACTGGTATTCTTGCCAGTTGTTGCGCTCATTTCGATTCCAATTTATACCTATTATCATGACTTTAGTATGGGCGCATGGATTAGCATGTTTGTCTTACTAGGTGTAAGCAGTTTAGGTATCACTGCTGGCTATCATCGCTTATGGGCACACCGTGCTTATGAAGCAACCCTACCTTTAAAAATCATTCTTATGATTATGGGTACTTTTGCAGTTCAAAATAGTATCTTATTTTGGGCTTCAGGTCATCGTACACATCACCGTCATGTTGACGATGTAGACCAAGATCCATATTCGATTAATAATGGATTCTGGTATGCACATATGGGTTGGATGTTACGTAACTACCCTGCTGCTGAACCAAATTATAAAAATGCACCTGATTTGTTAAACGACAAATTAGTCATGTTCCAAGATAAATATTATGTTCCTTTAGTGATTGCTGTCCATGCAGGTATTTTGTTGCCTGTCGGTTGGTTAGTTGGTGATATCTGGGGTGTGCTACTTTTGGGTGGTTTAGTTCGTTTATTCCTTAGCCATCATGTCACCTTCTTCATTAACTCTTTATGTCATATGTGGGGTAAACGCCCTTATACTGACGAAAATACCGCACGTGATAATTTTATCCTAGCGATTCTCACTTGGGGTGAGGGCTATCATAACTATCACCATATTTTCCAATACGATTACCGTAATGGTGTTAAATGGTGGCAATATGACCCTACCAAATGGCTAATTTGGACAAGTTCCAAGTTAGGCTTAGCGAAAAACTTACGTCGTATTCCAAGCTTTAATATCCAAAAAGCAGAGCTTGCGATGAAGTTTAAATATGCTGAACAAGACCTCGCAATTTATGGTCACGATGTGAACACTGATATTGCTCAGATGAAACAACGTATTGCTCAAGAATATGAGGCTTTTACATTAACTCTAAACGATTGGGCGAAGTTAAAAGAGCAAGAGCTACAAGCAAAAAAAGCGGCAATGGCTGAAAAAATCCATCAAATGGATCATAAGCTTAAAGTTGATTTCCAACTGCTTGAACATCGCCTTGCACACCATCGTGAATGTCTAGAAACTTTAGTGCGTAATATCAAAAAAGCACCAGTTTCAGAATAAAAAATACTCAATAAAATGGTCTCTTTAGAGGCCATTTTTTATGCCTATTTAAAGACTCAGTTCATAATCACAATTCACTATTTTAGACTTATCTTTGTTATAGTCATCATTCAGCTTCTTGCCATGATATTGACCCATGCATTTCAATCCTCGCTATTCATCTCTCAATTCAAAGCTTTATCATCAACAGCAACCAAGTCCTTTACGTGGTGCAAAAGCAGGTCATTTCAATGAGGCTTTGGCAAATGAGCTGCAATGGAGTGATGAAGACAAAGCCAACTGGGTCGAGATTTGTAGCGGGCAAAAAACCTTTGCCGAATTTTCCCCTTTGGCCATGGTCTATGCAGGACATCAGTTTGGACAATGGGCAGGTCAATTAGGTGATGGGCGTGGTTTATTGATTGGACAAATTCTAAATCAACATGGACAAACGATTGATCTACATCTGAAAGGTGCAGGTTCAACGCCCTACTCTCGTATGGGTGATGGTCGTGCGGTACTGCGCTCAGTGATTCGTGAATATCTAGCAGGTCATGCACTGAATGCGCTTGGCGTAGCATCTAGTCATGCAGTCGGTTTCACTACATCAGCACAAGGCGTACAGCGTGAGACTTTAGAACTTGGCGCAATGCTATTACGCACTTCGGATTGTCATATCCGTTTCGGGCATTTTGAGTGGATCAATCAATATGCACCTGAACTTTTAACTGAATTTACGCAAAAGTGTATCGAATGGCATTATCCAGAATGCCTAGAAGCTGAGAACCCTGTTCTGGGTTTCGCTAAAGCTGTCATTGAACGTACAGCAATCATGATCGCCAAATGGCAATTAGTTGGTTTTGCGCATGGTGTAATGAATACCGATAATCTTAATATTACAGGCTCAACCTTAGATTTTGGTCCTTATGGATTTATGGAACGCTTTCGACCAAACTGGATTAACAACCACTCTGACTATCAGGGTCGCTATACCTACCAGAATCAGCCAAGTATTGGACACTGGAATCTATGGACATGGTTGAACAATCTCATATCGTTAGCCACACCTGAGCATAGAGAACAATTCAAACAAGATTTAGCGACTTGCTTAGAACAATTTGAACCAATCTTTTTACATCATTATGGTCAAGGACTCTGCGAGAAGATGGGACTCCCCCATTTTCATAAAGACAGTTTAGATTGCAGTTTTGCATTTTTACGAATTTTGCAAACGGAACAACTCGACTATACGCAAAGTTTTATTCGCCTACAGAACAAGGAATATAAAACACTCCGTGATGATTGCTTAGATCTACGTCAGTTTGATGCTTTTCTCCATCAATATCAGGAGATTCGCAAAACTCAAGATACAGACGAATTAGATCGAGTTATGCAAAGCGCTAATCCTCATTATATTTTACGCAACCACATGGCACAAAAAGCGATTGAACAAGCCAAACGTGGTGATTTTAGTGAAGTTGATCGTTTATTTAAGCTCCTCAATCAGCCTTATCAAAAACAGCCAGAGTTGGAAACTGAACAAGATACTGCACCTTTACCAAGTGATGTGCCTGAGGTGATGGTAAGTTGTTCATCTTAATTCCGAATAATTTTGATTTACTTAGTGCCGCTATCGCGGTTCAGGTGAGTTGTTCATTTAAGAGTCAAAAATAGTGTCACAACAACAAAGCTACAGTGAATATTTTTATTTCACTGTGGCCTTGCTGCATAAATATTTTGCAAGATACTAATTTTTAAGGGTTTTTTTAAATTTTAATAAAAATAAATATAATAAAATCATAATGTTAGCTATTTGTGCAACAAGGCCGATCGAGATTCATTAAAACTGAATGAGCATATTGCTGATGTATTGGAACAGTTACGACCTTATCAAAATACCTTACAGCAACTTTTTTAATACCCAATATTCACTCGGTGTCAGTGCAACAGGACATATTGAAAATCCACATCACCGCCCCTTTAACGCAGCCAATATTAGACAATTGTTTACGCTAGGCTTAAGTCTAGATGTGGATTATTATTTTGCTTAGCCTCTACCATTGATATTGCGCAAATAATTGTGCACCCATTCTCTTAGCCTGATTGGTATTTAGATCATCTGCAATATATTTCACACCAAAATAATCATGTTGAATTGATAACCCCAAGGCATGAGTCTGTGGTTCAAAATGGATTCCCCATTGTACACCTCTATCCCAATAAGCGTTTAATTGCCAAAGACTACTATATTGATTGCTGATTGAACTCATACCTAAACGCCAATTTTGATCTGACTGATAATTGAAATCAGTATAAATTTTAAAAGGCAGTTTCTGCGTATATTGATGATACTTATTAAATTGTCCCTGAATATCAAATCGGGGACGCTGATCCTGATCATAAGCAATCTGGTATTGGGTGTAGGGTGCATCCTGCCAATATAAATAGGCTAAAGCATCCTGAATATTGATATTTACTTTCCAGTGATTCGCAATTGTCCCTTGTAATGAAGTATCAAATGCAAAACCATAACCCTGATTTGCACGCTCATTCCAGCCCATTTTGTCTTCTTTTAATGCAGGCTGGTCATAACTATAGTCAATTTGACCATTGAGCCACTTCACACGCTCCATCAATTGTTGTTGATTTGTGGTTTGAGCCAAAGCATTTACTTGTCCATCAACATAATGTCGGCCAATCAGTACGGTTGCACCTGTGATCAGGTTCCAGTTAGGTGAAAGTTGCCAGTTGTAGGCAAAACGTGACCCAACCGTATCAACGTGCTGTGCCTCAAGTTGCAAATTATATTGGGTATTGGCATCAATCAGTTGATCATTTTTAACTTGATAATATAATTTCGCAGTGTCTGGACTAAATCGCAGTACATAATCGTAACGCCAAATCCAGCTAAAATCCCATTGTCCCTGTTTAACACCCAACTGCATTAGGCCATGGGCAAATGCATTTTTTCCCGATTTAAAGTTTGGGTCATCCCAATCATCTGTAAATGCTTGAATCGACAAAGGTTGGCTATATACATCTGCCTGTACTTGATAATAGATTTTTTCCTGGGCATTGGAATAGAAAGGCATTAGCATTCCCAATACAGCTAGACTTTTTTTGAGCATAAAAAAAAGGGGATATTACTCCCCCTCTCCTTTTCATGATTATGGTGCAATCGCTTTAACAGTATTATCTATGAATTTTGCAGAATATACGTTATTTGAGACTTTGCTTACTGTAGCGTATGAGGTGTTACCCACTTTAATCTGTGCTGACGTAAACTTATCAAGATCAGCAATTTCAACATAAGCACCATTGGCATGAGACAGTTTTGCCCATACAGTTGGCTCATGCGCCGCATTAGGATCATTACCAATCAAATTATCTGTTTTAAAGTCAGCCGTAAGCGCATCTTTATCTACAGCAACTTTAATCGTTGCTGTACCTTTTTGATACTCATTACGTTTAGCAGTTAAATCAACACTAAATGGTTTAATACTTGTGCCACCACCCTTGACATTACCACTGAGTTTCACATTAAGGTCCGCATTGATAAATGCTGCAGCAGATTCACCATTAGTCACATCAATCTGTTTTGACAAATCATTGTTTAATTTAATGCTTGCATCTAAGTTCAGGTTCTCAGTTCCAGCAACAGCCTTACCTTTTAAGTTCAGTTCAGTAGGAATAATTTCTGTGGATGTACTTAAACCATCTTTAAATTGAACTTGCGTCGCCTTACTTGAAAACTCAGTTAAACTCAACTCTGCGCCTGTACCTACAGCAGTCAATACAACATTCGAAAACTTAAATTGCGCAGTATTAGGAAGTTGATCACTAGAACGATCACCCAATTTTGCTGGATTGTTATAAACGACTTGAGCCGTACTATCACTATTTACTGCTAAAATTGCTTCTTTTTTACTCACAACATTCTTAGTGGCAATTTTCCCACCAGCAACCAATTTAAAATCGTAAGTTGATTGAGATGCTGAGAATGGTGCTTCTAATTTCAAATTGGTTACAGTCACGTTGGCTTCATCACCAAAAACATCATGACCTGTCTGAGCTTTATAGTCCCAAACATAATCTGTCCAATACTTAGCTGTAACACCACCTGTTACAGTCACTGAATTCGGTGTCACACTGACTTTAAGGGTATTATTACTCAACTGATAATCAGGATAGTAATATTCCCCATACGTTGAATCTTCTTTCAATAATGCTTCTAATTGAGCCGCATTATATTCACGAGTTGAATTCTGCGCATCTTGTTGTGCCAATGAAGCTAAAGTCAAAATCAAGCTACTAGCATTACCGATATCACTACCAGCATCACTAATTGCATCAAATGTTGGCTGGTATTGTGATTGCAATCCATCAAAACTATCAAAATAACTAATAATAGTATTTGTTGTATCTACCAATTGCTTTGCCTTATCCAGATCTGATGCTGGAATAGCTGGATTTTCAGGATTATTAGGACCATTATTTGATGATGAATCACCGCCTCCACCACAAGCAGTTAAAATGGCTGAACAAGCTAAAACTAACAATGTTTTTTTAAACATTTGACACCCCTTTTATAATAAAATTATTATCTAAATTTTTAAATTTAGGACTTAATAAAAGTCATATATTGACTTTGAACAAATAATAGCTACTTATAATTATAATGACAATTTATTATTTAATAAAAAGCCCTTTATTTACAAAAGGGCTTTTATATTTTACTCATCAGGATATTCAAAACGATAACCTACACCATAAACCGCTTGAATCCATTCATGACGATTACCCGTTTCAGCAGCTTCAGTAATTTTCCGACGAAGATTTTTAATATGACTGTCAATTACACGATCTGCCACATCAAAACTATCTGGGTTAATATGATCTAATAATTGGGCACGTGAATAGACTTGACCGAGATGCTCCAAAAATAATTCCAATAAACGGAATTCAGTCGGTGTTAAAGTTAATGCTTTTTGTTGATACCAAATACGTTGCTGTGCTTTATCGATACGAAATAAATCATTTTGATCAGGTTCTGCCTTACGCTCTAAACGACGTAAAACAGCTTGTACACGTGCAACCAACTCTTTCGGACTAAATGGTTTACAAATATAGTCATCTGCCCCCATATTTAAGCCTAGAACACGATCAATTTCTTCAGTACGCGCAGTTACCATAATAATCGGTAAATCAGATTGTTCACGTACTTTACGGCAAATGGTTAAACCATCCATACGAGGAACCATCAAGTCTAAAATCATGAGACTAGGTTTACGTTGTTGAAACTGGGTATAAGCATCCTGACCATCATGAAACATACTGACCTCAAAACCAGCCGCTTCTAAATAATCACGAACCAACTGCGCTAGTTCAACTTCATCTTCAACCAACATAATATGCTTCATGGTTTTCATCCTATCCATTATCCTCAAGCAAAGAGGATCAAAAAAGTTATTTAATTAATTTTGGGAAAGTCAGCACACAACGCAATCCACCTAAAGGTGAATGATTAAAAGTAAGTGAACCACCTAAAGCCTGCGCAAGTTTACAAGACAAAGCCAAACCTAAACCCGTTCCGCCAGTGCTACGTGTACGTGAATCATCCACACGATAGAAACGCTCGCCTAAACGCGCCAACTGCTCATCACTTACCCCAAATGGACTATCATCCACATACAATATCCATTCATGCTCATTTTGTTGAGTATGAATCTGTATTTTTCCACCTTGTTCTGTGTAACGTACACAATTTCCAAGCAAGTTAACAATGATCTGTTTAAAACGATCTCGATCTAAAGATAGGCTTATTCCTTCGCCTGAGAGTGAAACATCAAACTGCTTTTGTTCAAATGTAGGTTTAAAATTCTCAACTTCTTGCAGTACGACATCCCATGGATTGACTTCAGCAAAATAGCATTTCAACTGCTGCGCATCTGCCTGTGCCAAATCAGCCAAATCTTGTGTTAGCTTCTTTAAACTACTCACTTGACGCATCATTGCATCAAGATGCTCGGGTGTTGCTTTACGAATTCCATCCTGCATCGCTTCAATCTGTGCTTGTAACACAGCCAAAGGCGTTTTTAATTCGTGAGAAGTATCTGCGACCCATTGACGGCGAGACTCTTCATGCTGATGCAAAATATCAGCCAAATGATTCAGTTGATTCGATAAATCCCCCAACTCATCATTGCGTTTAATCACTACCTGATGCTGGTAGTTGCCACGCGTTAATTCCAACGTCGCATTGAGCAAACGTTGAATTGGCTTTTTAAAATAAGTTGCCATCAATAATGCCGCCACCAGACTAGAAAGCACGGTTAAGGCATAAACTAAAAGCAAATAACGCTTTTGATTACTAAAGAAATTGATACTTGATGCATCATCCTGATCCAATACGGGTTTTAAGCCGAGATAACCCACAACTTTTTGATCGACCAGAATTGGACGGTAGGCTATTTGATCAGTTGCAGGTTCGCCCACAATAAATTGGTGTTTTTCATCATATAAAGACAGTCTTGAACTTAAACCTAAACGATCTGGAATTGATACAAAACGCTTTTTAACGTGTTCAGATGATGAACTAGATTTAGTCTCTTGCTTGTCATCTTTCGCATCTTTCTTTAACCGAAATTGGCTCGGACTCAAAGGAAAACGTAAGCCTTCAAAGGGTTGATATTCTGAGGGTAAATTTTGTTTAAGAATCTTTAATTCTTCATCATTAAAAATCTGACGATTTTTTATTTCGGTGTTGTTTTGAGCTAAAGTGGGGGAAAGCGTTAATAAGGTATGGTCATTAAAATAACGTTGTTGTAAGGCAATATCATACTGACGGCGCAACCACCACTGAGACAAACGATCATAATCATCAGGTGCTGCGTTCCCTTCAATTTGTAAAATCTGCGCCTGAATGGCATTTCCCCAGTCATGATAAACCGTATAAACATTACCTAGATTCGCAATCAAACGATCTAATTTTTGCATTTCCACATCTGCAACATAACGTGCGAAGTTCTTTTGCATGGTCCAATGCAATACCCCTAAACTGATTGTTGCAATCACTAAGGTAGTCAGTAATAGCGTTAAAAATAAACGTATGGCTAAAGGCATGCGACGAACATTCAAAAGCGAAATCTCAATAGTGTTCTATTTATGGATTGTAACCAACATGGTTCAAAAAAACTCTCCATTCTTTCTTCATCTTTATTATCTAATCTTTAACAATCGAATCTTAATTGACTGCGCAGGATAAAATAATGAACAAGACAAAAATCGTATTAATGACAACTCTTCTCGGTTCTGTTTTAGGTTTGGCTGCCTGCCAAGTAACACCTTCAGAACAAGGAATGAATCATGATCGCCACCGCCACGAAATGCAACGTCAACCGCTAACCCCAGAACAACGTGCAGAATGGCAAGCTAAACGCGAACAACGTGAAGAACAACGAGAACAAATGCGTGAAGAACATCGACTACAGAGAGCACAGATCGAGAAAGCCTGTCAGGGTAAACGCATCGGTGAGCGTGTGAATGTTCAGTGGAATAATCGTGTGATTGAAGGTACTTGTGACGTTCGCTTTACGCCTGAGAAATCACAATTCAAACGTTAAACCTATCTAAGAACATAATATTATTTCGTTATCAAGGCGCCTCAAGCGCCTTTTAATTTATTTGCAGAGTCAATTATTTTTAATTACACAGCTGCTTACGATTTTTTGCATATTATTACGAGCGAATTCAACGCAAACTGCCTACAATCAATACGCTTTAAAATAATTTAAGCATTATCTTTGACTTTACAGTCACTAAGAAATGCCCTGTTAAAGCTTGTACCGAACGATGACTTGCTGCACGATTAGCGGTACAAAATGCTGCCATTGGGCACATTTATCATTGACTAAGATTATAACTCTGGTTTAACCAGTATTGAGGAAAATGCTATGCCACAATACAAAGCACCCTTACGTGATATGCAGTTCGTATTGCACGAATTATTAAATGCTGAAGCACATTACGCAAAACTTCCTGCATTTCAAGGCACCGTAAGCCGCGAATTGGTTGATCAATATTTAGAAGCAGCAGCTGATTTCTGTGAGAATGAACTTTCTCCTATCAACCAATCAGGCGATCGTGAAGGTTGTACTTGGAATGATGGTGTTGTTACAACACCTACAGGCTTTAAAGAAGCGTATCAAAAATATATCGAACTTGGTTTCCCATCTCTTTCTGCTGAAGAGCAATATGGCGGTCAAGGTCTACCTGTTTCTCTAGGTAACGTGATTTCAGAAATGGTAGGTACTGCCAACTGGTCTTGGGGTATGTACCCTGGTCTTTCTCATGGTGCGGTACGTACTTTAGAACATCACGGTTCAGATGAACAAAAAGCAACTTATTTACCCAACCTAGTATCTGGTGTTTGGACAGGTACCATGTGTCTTACTGAATCACATGCAGGTTCTGACTTGGGTATTATCCGCACCAAAGCTGAACCACAAGCAGACGGCAGCTATGCAATCTCTGGCGAGAAAATCTTTATCTCTGCTGGTGAACATGACATGGCAGAGAACATTGTCCATATTGTTCTTGCACGTCTTCCTGGTGCACCTAAAGGCACCAAAGGTATCTCGCTGTTTATCGTACCTAAGTTCCATGTCAATGCTGACGGTTCAGTTGGCGAGCGCAATGCTGTACGTTGTGGTTCGATCGAACACAAAATGGGTATCCATGGTAACGCAACTTGTGTGATCAACTTTGATAAAGCAAAAGGTTACTTGATCGGACCAGAAAACCGCGGCCTAAACTGCATGTTCACATTCATGAACACTGCACGTATTGGTACAGCCGTTCAAGGTCTTGCTGCATCTGAAGGTTCTTTCCAAGGTGCTTTAGCATATGCGAAAGATCGTTTAGCAATGCGTTCACTTTCTGGTCCTAAAGCGCCTGAAAAAGAAGCAGATCCAATCATTGTGCATCCTGCGGTACGTAACATGCTGTTGACCCAGAAAGCATTTGCAGAAGGTGGTCGCGCACTAGTGTATCTGTTGTCTCTACACGCAGATATCGTTGAACAAGGTGCAACTGAAGAAGATCGTAAATTCTCTGACAACATCTTGTCTTTATTGACTCCAATTGCAAAAGCATTCTTAACTGAAACTGGTTACGAATCTGCAAACCACGGTGTGCAAGTATTTGGTGGTCACGGCTTTATTTCTGAGCACGGTATGGAGCAAATCGTACGTGATACACGTATTGCTTGCTTATACGAAGGAACAACTGAAATTCAAGCACTTGACTTGTTAGGTCGTAAAGTATTGCAAACTCAAGGTGCAATGTTAAAAGACTTCACCAAGATCATCCATAAATTTGTTGAAGCAAACAAAGACAACGCAGCAATGCAAGAATTTGTTGCACCTTTAGCTGCTGCAAACAAAGAGTGGGGCGACATCACGATGCAAATCGGTATGCGCGCAATGCAAAACCCTGATGAAGTTGGTGCAGCTGCAGTTGATTACATGTATTTCTCTGGCTATGTAACGCTTGCTTACCTATGGGCTCGTATGGCATTGGTTGCTCAGGAGAAACTGGCTGAAGGCACCACTGACGTTGACTTCTACAATGCAAAAGTAACGACTGCTCGCTTCTACTTCAAGAAGATTTTGCCACGTGTTCGCTCGCATGTAGATGTACTTTCAACTGGTGTTGCGCCATTGTTTGAACTTGATGCGGAACACTTCGCGTTCTAATCATAGATTAGAGTGAGATGCAACGTTCATCACAAAAAAAGGACTGGTCAGTTTTGACCGTCCTTTTTTTGTTTAATCAATGCTAAATTTAAACTATTCAATTTGTTTGTTCGTTTTATTTAATCACTTTGCACATAACCTGTGCGTAAAAAGGAACGATTATGCCAATTTACAATGCACCTTTAGCAGACATGAAATTCATCTTAAATGATGTATTTAAAGCAGAACAATTTTGGCAGTCTAATGAGAATCTTGCTCATGTAGATGCTGCAACTGCTGAAGCAATTTTAGAAGAAATGGCTAAATTTGCTCAAAACGTAACTCACCCACTTAACCGTACTGGTGATGAAGAAGGCGCGCGTTGGGTTAACGGTGAAGTATTCACACCAGCAGGCTTTAAAGAAGCATTCCGTCAATACGCTGAAGGTGGCTGGATCGGCTTAGGCGCTGATGAGGAATGGGGCGGTCAGGCAATGCCAAAAATGCTGACTGTTCTTGCTGATGAGATGTTATTCGCAACCAATCCATCATTCTTGCTCTACCCGCTTCTTTCTGTGGGTGCAGGTATGGCATTAAACAGCTATGCATCTCAAGAGCAAAAAGAAACTTATTTACCTAAAATCTACTCTGGCGAATGGTCAGGTACGATGTGCTTAACTGAACCGCATGCAGGTACAGATTTAGGAATTATTAAAACCAAAGCTGAACGCAACGAAGATGGTACGTATAACATTACAGGGACTAAGATTTTCATCACAGGTGGTGATCACGACCTCGCTGAAAACATCATTCACTTAGTTCTTGCAAAAACACCTGATGCACCTGCGGGTTCACGTGGTATTTCTTTATTCATCGTACCGAAATACATTGTAAATGCAGATGGTTCTTTAGGTGAGCGTAACCCTGTTGCTCCTGGCTCAATCGAACATAAAATGGGGATCAAGGCATCTGCAACTTGCGTGATGAATTTTGATGCTGCAAAAGGTTATCTCGTTGGTAAAGAAAACGAAGGTCTTGCAGCAATGTTCGTGATGATGAACTATGAACGTTTATCAATGGGTATCCAAGGTCTTGGTGCTTCTGAATTTGCTTACCAAAATGCAGCTCAATATGCGACTGATCGTTTACAAGGTCGTAGTGCTTCTGGTGTTAAATCTCCAAGTAAACCTGCGGATAGCATCTTAGTTCACGGTGATGTTCGTCGTATGTTATTGAATGTACGTGCAAATAATGAAGCATCTCGTGCATTTGCAGTATATGTAGGTCAACAGCTTGATATCACTAAATTCTCTACTGATGCAGAAGCAGTGAAGAAAGCCAATGACCGTGTTGCGCTGTTAACACCAATTGCAAAAGCTTACCTCACAGATACTGCATTCCAAGCCACTTTAGATGCACAAATGGTATTTGGCGGTCATGGTTTTATCCGTGAATGGGGTATGGAACAATGTATCCGTGATCTTCGTATTTCTCAAATTTACGAAGGCACCAACGGCGTTCAATCTCAAGACTTAATTGGTCGTAAAACCATTAAGTGTGGCGGTGCGTTTATTGCTGAATATATTGCTGAGATCCGTGATTTTGCCAATTCATTAGACACTGACTTAAACTTCATTAAAGATGCAACTTTAGATGCTGCAACTGAAATTGAAGCAATCACTCAATTCATTATTGAGCAAGCTGCTGAAAATGTAGACTTCCCGAATGCTGCTGCAGTAGATTACTTAAGCGCAGTTGGTCTACTTAGCTTTGCTTATATGTTTGCTAAGATTGCTGCTGCTGCAAAAGATAAGTCTGGTGATTTCTACCAAAACAAACTTGCTTTGGCACAGTACTTTGTTGACCGTATTTTGCCAGAACTTGATTCTCGCCTTGCGAAGATTAAAGCTGGTTCTGACTTAATCATGAACTTCAGCGAAGATTACTTCACAAACCAAGCTTAATTCTAGTTCGGTTTTAAAAACTGCCTAAATCATTTGGTTTAGGCAGTTTTTTTATGGCTATAATAAAATCAGCATAAAAATTGCATCCATTTTCATGATCATGTTGAGTACATTAAATTTCCATGTCTAGTTCAAAAGAGAAACTTGAAGACCTGCAACGTCTATTCGACCGCTTAGGTCACTATGCAGTTGAAGCATTTCATTATCTGGCGCTGTTTATTATCGGCTGTATGATCGCATGGTCAGCCGTGCACACGGTGATTGAAATTTTGACCGTTAAGCAATACGCAAGCATTGACGATATTCTGCTGTTATTTATCTATCTTGAACTGGGCGCGATGGTTGGTATTTATTTCAAGACCAATCACATGCCCGTGCGCTTTTTGATTTATGTGGCAATCACTGCACTTACTCGCCTCTTGATTGCAGATATTCAACATAATCATAAAGCCTCAATGGATCAGGTGATTATTACGGGTTCTATTTTAATCCTCGCCCTAGCGATTTTAGTGGTGCGTTTTGCTTCGTGGAACTATCCATCGGTGATTCGTGGTAAAGATCATGAACAACAACTTCCTGCAAATAAGACACCACGACCACAAGATGACGAACTTGCATAAATAAAAAAAGCAGGCATTTCGCCTGCTTTTTCTTAGGTATTTTATGCAACACGGAACACACGATATTTGGAATCCACCAATACATATTTGCCCTGTACCTGCATCCAGTGATAACCACGTGGTGGTTCATATAAACGGTGCATACGATAGTTGGAAATCATATATCGGTTGCTACGGAACTCTGAAGGTAAACGCTCGCCACGTTTAAAGTTTACTCGTTGTCCATAATGGTTTCCACGATCTGCATTTGACCATCGCGGTGGATTTCTATGATCATTTCGGTGGTCATTTCGATCGTAACGCTGCTCATAACGATCTTTATAGTCGTGATGATTGTTCCAACGATTTGAATCTGCCATTGCTGAAGCAGATGCACCAAACATTAAACTTGATACCAACAACATAACTGTCTTTTTCATTGTTTGATCCTCTGTTTTGATCTGAACTCAGATTAAGCAAAACTCTAGGAGAAACCATGAATAAAACGAATGAGATTGCAAAACTTTGTAATCAATACTGAGAAACTATGGAGATATCTCAACCTAAGGTATTAAAGCTCATCGAATAATTTCTATTCTAAAATTATCATCAGTCACTAAAAAATATCTTCCATCAATCATCACCCAATGACGTCCACGTGGTGGTTCGCGCAAAGAATAATAATCCCAATCTCGGATCACATAACGCTCACTCCGAAACTCATTTGGTAACTCATTTCCGACTACAAATGTCTCTCGGCGATATGTATGTTCAGAGTGAGTCTCAGGATAATATTCAATACTGACACTTGGGCGATATTGGTAAGAGTAGTGATTATTTTGGTAGGGTTGATAATAATACCCCTTCGGTGGTGCTGCTGTAGGTGTAAAACGCTGATTTGAGAACGCAAAAGGGTCTTGAGCTGGAGGTTGGTAAGTTTGTTGAGATTCATGATATGGACGACGTTCAACTCCTCGATAGCCGCTCCAGTTATTTGCGTAGCTTAAGGCTGGCAAAGCACTGACCGCCAAAGTTAAACTCAAAATTTGAAGTTTATTTTTCCTCATTTCTAGTGCCTCAAAATGATTTCTACAATTAGTTTAGTACAGAAAAACACCAGCACTGTAGTAATAATATTTTTTTCGACAACCAGTAAAATTTACAAGATGAGCTGATGTTGAATGAAGCTTAACTTAAGTATGTTAATATCTTTTTTTTAGTATTGGAGCGGTTCTGTGTCTGAAATGAATTTTGATCGTCTTTACGATTTCTTTTCTAAAATTCCAAGCGTGCAAAAGGAAAGAATCATTGCACATGGCACAGACGAGCAACATGCATGGTGGTTTAAGTTCAATATTGATGTTGAGCATCCTTTGGCATGGCAAACCGTTCAGGAACTTGGGCATGTACTGAATTATTTATCCACCAATGAACGCCTGCCAACCCAGTTCTTTCCTGTTTCACCGCCACCCTACATGAATGGTGAAGCCAAAGATTTTCTGGCTTGGGTAATCCAGTGTAATCATGCTGAGTTTAGTCCTGATGTAGTGTGTGACTGGCTGGAAGCACGACTTCCAACGCCTGTGGAAGATGAAAGCAAGTGGAAAATCAAAATGGATTTAAGTGAATTAGATCAATTGGCTGATAAGGACTTAGATCAATTGATTCCACCCAATCCGCAATAAAAAAAAGAGGCTTAAAGCCTCTTTCTTTTAGAAAGTCGATAAGCCCGACCACTCCATAAAACGATAGAGCCAGTATTTCACTTTTGACTCATCAGCATATTTTACATAATCAACCGTGATCTGACGACCATTCACATTACTCCAAGCAGCATCAAAATACTGTCCTGCATCTTTAAAGACCTGTGCTTGTGCCGAACCTAAAACGCGCATGTCTGTCTCAAGATTATAATTCTTCAGGTTACGTGCGGTGAAGTTCGCTGAACCTAGCATCAACTCAGCTTGCTGAGCGTTATATTTGAGTAGCATTTTACTATGGCATTGTTCACCATGGGTATCACACCAACGAATTGGAATGCCTGCCGCATTCAGTTCTGAAGCCACTTGGCGATTTGGAATACCATTCTTTTGACGACCAAATGCATCTTTATTTGGATCAAGCATGATACGGATATTTACACCACGCTGTTTAGCCTGTTTTAATGCCTCAATAATATTTCGCTCAGACAGATAGAACATAGCTATGTCCAAATGCTCTTCACTTTTTGCAGATTGAATCATCTTCAACACCGCATCATAAATGGCTTTTTCAGTCAGTAGCTGCACCTGTGGCAAGCGCTTATCTTCCACCAGCCCACCCATAATCACAAAAGGGCTTGAACCTTGTGACATATTCGCGACGGTTTGCTCAGTTTGTAATACATCAATCGCGGTTGGGCCATCCACGACCAGTGCGACATTACTATGATGTGAACTTCCATCATGAGGATTCGCTGAGGTCACTAAACTCTTCCAGCCTTGAGCCGTATCGACCACTAAGGTTTTACGATGATTGGCTTTAAAATTTAACAATTCTAAATAACTACGTAAGGTCACTTTATCCTTCCCAAAGGGATTACTTAACCAACCACCTTCAGGATTATTGCCTAAATTTTGACAACAGATATACCAAAAACCCGACCACAATGGATTTGAAGCACGCAAAGGTTTTAAATCTGTTTCTATCACATCTACGCCTGCTTGACGAAGCTGACGATAGTGTTGAGGCGTTATTCCACCATAAACCGAGTTAATTGGATCTGTAATCACAACGATTTGAATTGCGGGGTAACGTTTACGTTTCAGAATTAACGCATCAGTGAGTTGTTGCATCAATGGAAATTGCTTTACCTTTGATTCACCAACTTCCTGATTAAATAGAAACATATCTAGCACGATCGTGGTTTGTGCTTGATCAATCAGTTGGAATACTTCTTTGAAAATATGCTGATCAACTTGTTGCTGACCTTGTATATCAATATAAGTTTGATCCGCTAAAAATTTCACATTGGCATGGCGCAGTTGTCCAGTAAAATCCAGTCCTTTTGGGAGTGGTTTTACAGTGTGATAAATTGCCGAAGCAATATACCCAATCGCAAAAATACTCAATATGACTGCCATGTAACGTCGACCTGACCAGTTTAATTTTTGATGAATTCTTTGGAAGATGCGCATATAAACAAAAAAAGCCCTAGCCTAATAGACTAAGGCTAGAGCTTATACTTTGATTTTTCAATAAGATTTGAGTGACAAATTAGAAACTAAAGTTCACACCAACGCTAAAATTACGTCCAACTTGTGGAATGGTTGATAAGAATGATGCATGTTGATAAACCTGATCATCCAACAAGTTATTGGCATTCAGGAATACACGGTAATCACCGACATTGCCATAATTACCTGAATACGCCACACCCAAATTTAACATGTTATAACTTTGTGTATCGGTTTCATACGCCGCAATCTTGTCCTGCTGAAACACATGGTAATACTCAGCAGATCCAGTGAAACCATCACCAAAATCAGCATTTACTTTAGTCCCTAAACGACCTGCGGGTACACGTGGTGCATTTTCATTATCGATCTTGCCACGAACATAGTCACCAAATACACCGAGTTTATAGATCGGTGAAATTTGATAGCTCACTTCCACGTCAGCACCGTAGAACTTGGCTTTATCTTGCGCATACTGAACCAAACGGAAATCTTTATAATGACCTAAAGTTTGGGCATAGATGTAGTCGTCAAACCAGTTATGGTAGACATGTACATGGTAATCGAACTTGTTATCATCGTAATGAAAACCAAGTTCGACATTATTTGACTGCTCTTTTTTAAGCTGATCATTCCCTAGTTCATAGGTATTGGTGGCGAAATGCACACCATTAGCATATAACTCTTGTGCTAAAGGTAAACGTTCTTGATGCGAAGTAACAAACGAGAGTTTGTAGTTTGGTGCAAACTCCCAATTGGCGGCACCAGAAACAGAAAAAGCCGAACCGTCGAAATCTTTTTTCGTTGCATCATCAATATTAATTTTTTGCTGTTCTGCACGAGCAGCTAATTCAACATGAAAATCATTAAGTTGTGCATGTTCTAATGCGAACACACTCCATTTTTTAGTGGTATTTGGCGCTAAAAAGGCCTCTTCACCTGTAAGTTTTAATTTTTGTTGTCCATATTGTGTACCAATGACCCCTTCCCATGCACCCAGCGGGTTATGTACAAACTCTAAGCGGCCATCATAACCTTTATTTTTAAAACGAGTCGCGATGGTCTCTTCTTCGATCTCATCATGTTGATAATCTGTATAACTCGCTTGTGCGCGTAATTTTTTAAAGCCTGCAAATGGGTTATCCAACTCAGTACGAACATCATAACGCTCTGATTTTAAGTCAATCCAAGGTCCTGCATCATGCGCATGTTCTTCATGGTCATGATCATGCCCATCAGTTGGGTCGTGATCACCACAATGTAAACTCAAACCATGTAAATGGCAGCTTTCATATTCATGGCTATGTCCTGGCAAGCCATATTGATCCTGACGGTTGCTATAGGAAATCCCCGTAAAACCACGATCATAAATCCATGACAAACCGACATTTACCGTTTGCCCTTTGGCAAAGGTATTATCGACACGGCGTTCTTTTTCGCCTTCATGGAAATAATCAGGTGCAATATAATCATTGGCTTCGCGTTTGAGACCTTCAAGACGTAATGCAACTTGATCACCTAAACCAACAGTAACACCCGCGCTTGCTAATTTTTCATCACTACCAGTGTTATAGCGTAGCCCAACATTCCCCTCATAACCATTTTCTGGCATCTGTGTCGGAATTTTGCTGTCGGTCACGTTGACCAAACCACCTACAGTACCAGCACCGTACAATAAAGTAGATGGTCCTTGAATAACTTCTATTTTCTTTGCTAATAATGGATCAACCGTGACCGCATGGTCGGGTGATAACGTTGAAACATCAATATTTTCAGAGGCATTTTGCAACACTTTGACTCGAGCACCATCTTGTCCTCGAATCACTGGACGACTTGAACCTGCGCCAAACTGATTGGTATGTATCCCCATCTCACCAGCTAAGGCATCACCTAATGTTACACTTTTTTCAGTTAACTCTTTTTGCTCAACCACATGATCTGCGACAGCAAAATCGGCTGCATTTCGCTCTAAAGGGTGCGCTTTAATTTCAATCGTAGCAAGTTGTTGAACCTTTGTTTCCTCTTCTGCAAAGGTGGTACTACTGGCTATTGCTAAAATAGATAAAGTCAAAATATTTTTAGAAAATGACATGCCGTGTCTCAGATCAGCTTAAATATATTTTGTTATATTATAACATTTCATTTATTTTGCAATAAAAAACATAACCACAAAAAAACATTTGCTACACTGCTGATCCATTATTCAATGTTTATAACGCTCCAAGAATATGCCATTTACTCTTTCTCACGCTGTTCTTGCACCACCTCTATCAAAATTGAGTAAAGGTCATTTGCCTGTCGCAGCGCTTGCAATCGGCTGTATGACTCCAGACCTGCATCGTTTATTTACTCAAGAAACAATTGCATTAACACATCAGTGGTCTGGCATATTATTCCCCAATCTTCCGATTGGATTATTCTTTTGTCTCTTGTGGTATCTCATTTATCGACCTGTCAGTTATCGCTTTCTGGGTATAAAAGATCCTATAAAGATCAGCAATTTTGATGATGCAGTGGGCTTTATTCTTATGAATTGCTTTGCGATTATTTTGGGTACAGCGACACATTTAATCTGGGATGGATTAACCCATCTGGACTTTCGGACCTTCGCTTTTAAAGATTTACTCGCACGAGATATTTCTCTCTTCGGTTTGCATTATCCATTACATTTTATTTTGCAGATTGCTTCATCTATTCTCGCCTTACCTTTTATCTTCTGGATGTGCAAACGCTATTACATCAAACATAAACTAGCTCAACCTGTACCGATTAAAATCAAAGGATTTATCACGACAAGCTTAATGATTTCAACAGTTGCTGGATTGTTGTCGATTTGGGACTATAGTCGTCATATTTCATCAGAACTCTGGTACACCGAACGATATTTTTTTATTGGTAAATCAATTAACGAATTTACTCAAACAGCACTTTGTATTTTTACAGCAGCATGTCTGTTGCTACTATTATTTGATCGAAAAGGTCAAACAAGATCATTTTTTTAAAAAAGCGTCGCTTTAAAATTCTGTTGAAATGATTAAGACTTGAGACAATATGTTCAACAAGGCATAATCTCCCCTTCATTGGTGATGCGCTGTTTACGCATTCACCTTCTAGCCAATATAGTTTGGATAAATAATTCAATATGATGCGCACTCATTACTGTGGCTCTTTAACTGAAGCCCAAATCGATCAAACAGTGACTTTATGCGGATGGGTTCATCGTCGCCGTGACCATGGTGGTGTAATTTTCCTTGATATGCGTGACCGTGATGGTTTAGTTCAAGTCGTCATTGATCCTGATACACCAGAAGCTTTCTCAACTGCGGATAAAGCACGCTCAGAATTTGTATTAAAAATTACAGGTCGTGTACGCCGTCGCTATGAAGGTACTGAAAATGCCAACATGGTGAGTGGTCAAATTGAAGTTTTGGCAAAAGAAATCGAAGTTCTTGCTGCTTCTGAAACTCCGCCATTCCCATTAAATGACGAAAATACAAATATTTCTGAAGAAATTCGTTTGAAATATCGTTTCTTGGACATCCGTCGTCCAGAAATGTTAGATCGTTTACGCTTCCGTTCTAAAGTTACAAACTTGATTCGTAACTACTTTGAAGATCACGGTTTCCTCGATGTTGAAACACCGATCTTGACTCGTGCAACTCCTGAGGGCGCACGTGACTATTTAGTCCCAAGTCGTGTTTCAAATGGTAGCTTCTATGCACTTCCACAATCACCACAATTGTTCAAACAGTTGTTGATGGTCGGTGGTATTGATCGTTATTACCAAATCGCGAAATGTTTCCGTGATGAAGATCTACGTGCAGATCGTCAGCCTGAATTTACCCAAATCGACGTTGAAACATCGTTCATGAGTGACGATGACATCATGGATTTAATGGAAGGCTTAACGGTTAAAATGTTCAACGAATTATTGAATGTAAAATTCGATAAATTTGAACGTATGACCTATAACGATGCAATGCGTGATTATGCATCTGACAAACCAGATATGCGTATTCCATTGAAATTAGTTGACGTTGCAGACTTAATGCAAGACGTTGAATTCAAAGTTTTTGCTGGCCCTGCAAAAGATCCTAAAGGTCGTATTGTCGCTTTACGTGTACCAGGTGCTGGTTCATTACCACGTAGTGCGATTGACGAATACACCAAATTCGTAGGCATCTACGGTGCTAAAGGCTTGGCTTACATCAAAGTCAATGAACTTGAAAAAGGCATCGAAGGTCTTCAATCTCCAATCGTTAAATTCATCGAGCCAATCGTACTCGATTTATTAAAACGTGTTGGTGCTGAAAATGGCGACATCGTATTCTTCGGTGCGGATAAAGCAAAAGTTGTAAATGATGCGATGGGTGCACTTCGTGTGAAAATCGGTCATGACTTGAATCTTTCAACTTGCGAGTGGGCACCACTTTGGGTTGTTGATTTCCCAATGTTCGAAGAAACTGATGATGGCAAATGGACTTCTGTGCACCACCCATTCACACTACCAAAATCAAGTGTTGAAGAAGTAAAGAGCAATCCTGGTGCAGCGTTGTCTGTTGCATACGATATGGTACTCAATGGTACTGAGATCGGCGGTGGATCACTGCGTATTTATACCTTAGAGATGCAGAAAGCGATTTTTGAAGCTTTAGGTATTGGTGAAGAAGAAGCAGAAGAAAAATTCAGCTTCTTATTGAACGCATTACGTTATGGTGCGCCTCCACACGGTGGTTTGGCTTTTGGTCTTGACCGTTTGATCATGTTAATGACAGGTGCATCTTCAATTCGTGATGTGATCGCATTCCCGAAAACGAAGACTGCTGAATGTCCATTAACTCAAGCGCCAGCGCCTGTTGAAGCGAATCAATTACGTGACCTCGGTATTCGTTTACGTGAAAAAGCAAAAGCTGAAGAAAAGTAATTTTTTCAATTGATTGCTGAATAAGACCCTGCTTAATGCAGGGTTTTTTTATATTACATGGTTTTACTTTGCGATCATGCAGCGTAATGGCATAATAAGATGCTTTTTTATTGAGAGGTCAGTCTTATGGCAATGCGTCCTGATGTACGTCGACACACAATTGTGATTATTGTGTTTTCACTTGCTCAATGGTTTTTTATGCGTTACATCTTGGCAAATGAACTTTTCAATATGACCACCAATCAACGTATTTTATATTTCTGCGTCAGTAGTCTTGTAGGTGCGTTATTGATTTTTGTAGCACTAATTTATATGGTGCTCAAAGGCAATACAGATAAGCAAGATTAATTGCGATGTCGTTTTACAGTACCTTACTTCGTATTCTCCCTCTAACATTTTTGCGTAGTATTGCAAAAGTGGCTGCCTACTTTATCAATCAAAATCCTGATAAAAGTATGCTTTGGAAAACCAGAATTAATATTGGTTTAGCCTACCCAACTCTTTCTTCAGAGCAAAAAGAACAGCTTGCTCGAGAAAGTGTGACCAAGCAATGTTTAAGTTATATTGAATCTGGAAAATGTTGGGCAATGCCTCCTGAATGGAGTATTCAGCAAATTCGTACAGTGCATAATTTAGAAGTATTAACAAATGCTTTAAGTGATCCGCGTGGTGCTTTGATTATTACTCCGCATTTGGGTACATGGGAAATGATGAATGCATGGGTCAATCAGTATGGTACACCTACCATTATGTACAAACCCATGAAAGATTCAGGATTTAATGCGTTTGCTTTGCATGCTCGCCAACGGTTAAATGCCACCTTAGTTCCAACGGATGCAAATGGTGTAAAAGCCTTGTTTAAGAATCTAAAACAAGGTGGTTTTAGCGTAATTTTACCTGATCATGTCCCTCAACCTTCAGGCGGGGTTGTCGTTCCTTTTTTTGGAATTCCCTGTTTAACCAGTACACTTGCAAGCAAAATGGCGCAAAAAACGCAATGCCGTCTGGTGGGATTAAGCTGTTTCCGTCGTAAGGACGGTGAAGGATTTGATGTATATTGCGATGATCTGAATGATCCTGAGTTATACGATCGCGATATTGAGATCGCAACTGCGGCACTCAATAAAGCAGTTGAACAGATGATCAACCGCTTTCCTGCTGAATATATGTGGGGATATAAGCGGTTTAGAGGAGATCAAAAAGATTATTATCTAAAATAATAGTTTGAGTGTAGGAGCAGCTTTAAAATGATCTACTACAATTCCACAATTAAATAGGATCATAATAAAAGCTTTGAGCTTTTTGATTTAACTCAAAAGACTTTAATAACTTTTTAGCAGTCACTAATGCTTCAGCAATTGTAACATCCATATCCAAATAACGATAAGTTCCTAAACGTCCTACGAAAGTTACATCATTTTCCTGCTGAGCCAGCTCAACATATTTCACCAATAAGTCCTTATCATTAATTAAACGAATTGGGTAATATGGAATATCATTCTCCGTACATAACCGACTAAACTCTTTATAATAAACAGTTTTCTCATGCTGTTCCCAAGGTGAAAAATGTTTATGCTCAGAAATTCTAGTAAATGGGATTTCTTGGTCACAGTAATTAATTACCGCATTTCCTTGAAAATCACCATCATCTGTTACTTTCTCAAAATCTAAAGTACGGTATCCTAAACGGCCATATTGATAATCAAACCATGAATCTAAAGGTGCAGACCAGATTACATGATCATACTGACTGATCATTTTCTTAGCAAAACTGGTATTTAAATTAACCATAATATTGTGATGGTTTAAAATATTTTCTACAATTTTAGTATAGCCTTCACTCGGTATTCCCTGAAAATGATGAGAAAAATAATTATCATCATAATTAAATCGAACAGGTAATCTTTTTAAAATACTGGCTGGGAGTTCTTTAGGTTCAAGTCCCCATTGCTTTTTAGTATAGCCATAAAAAAAAGCATGATATAAATCCTTACCAATGAAGCGCATTGCTTGCTCTTCAAAAGTTATAGGCTCCTCTATCGATAAATCAGCCTGTTTTTCAATCCACTCCTGAGCCTGTTTTGGATTAAATTGCTTATTAAAAAATTGATTAATTGTATGTAAATTAATAGGTAGACTGTATACACTACCATTACTTACAGCTTTAACTCGATTTACAAAAGATTTAAATTCACCATATTTGTTAACATAATCCCATACTTCTTGATTATCGGTATGAAAGATATGTGGGCCATATACATGCAACATAATTCCAGTTTCATCATCACGTTGAGTATGACAATTTCCTGCCACATGTGGACGTTGATCAATTACTGTTACAGCATGTCCTTTTTCTGCCAACTCACGAGCAATAACAGCACAAGAAAAACCAGCCCCAACACATAATACTTTTTTCATTGCTTTATTTAACTCCTAAAATTTTCTTCCATCTCGGTCGTACATATATTGAATAATTAGGATGAAATATCTCATTATAAAGACGATTAAATGCCATGACATTTTTCAACCGAATAGGTGATACACCTTTAACAATCTCATTAAATACAGTTTTTTTATCACTTAAAAGTTCACCATTCCTTAATAAACCAGAAAAACACCCATTCTTTATACTAATTTTATATTTTTTTAATAGTTTTTTTTCTTCACTATAAGGAGAATCTTTATTATCACCCAAACCATGACCAGCAATTCCAACAGGGCGTGTATGAAATATTGGTGTTTCATCAATTACACCAATTTTCCCTTTATTTTCCAGCATAACAGGCCATAATGCATCTAAACCCCACCCTGATTTATTCTCTGAAAATGTTCTCCAACATTTTTCAAAAGCTATCTTTGAAAAACAAGGGGCCATAACCTCAACAAAATTTGTTTCCCTATAAATAAAATTACTTACTTGCAATAATAATGGGTGTGAAAAATAACTATTTTTTGTTAATGCAGGCTGAGCCAATATAAATTGATATTCCCGACATAAATTAAAAAAAACATTTAAGCTCTCTGCAGTTGTACTTAAGTCATCATCAGGAAGCCAAATATAGTCATATTCTTGCCAAATATCAGGATAATTTAGAAAAAAATCATATAAGCCTTGCCATTTAGATCCTTTAAAATTATGTACAAACTTGATGTGGTCTAAATTATATAGAATATTATTACCAAAATAACTCAATACCACATCAAAATTAGCTGATTCATTAACCCACTCTGGATGTAATGAATTATCTCCACATCGGACTACTACTAAATTTTTCATAACGAGAAACACTATTTTTAGTCAATTATAATTCATTTTTATAAATTTTTATTAAATTATTTGTATGAAATTAACACTATGTTAGCATAGGGAGGAAATTGTGTACCAAGAATGAAATCAGAATGAAATACATTTATGGAATCCAGTGCCATCAAATCACCAATCCTTTAAGATTTCTCTTGAGTGCTCTATGCAACAATCCCGATAGTATAGTCCTAGTACATGTAGATCAAAAAGCAGACCTAGATCCTTTTATAAATGAATTCTCACACTACCCCCAACTTTACTTTATACAGGATAGAATTAATGTCTTATGGGGTCACTTTTCTCAAATTGAAGCTACACTTAGTCTATTAAAAGCAGCAGGAGCCTATAACTATAGCTATTTCACATTACTATCAGGAGATGACATTCCTCTACAAGATATTTCCCTGTTTCACAATTACTTAGAACATCATCCTTATGAATTTTTAGATCTGGATAAACATCCTGCTTGCAAGCCAGAGCCTAGAGTTAAGTATCAACATGGCAAAGCTTTTTTTAAGAAGCATAGAAGTTTTAAAGAACAATTAAGTTGCAAATGGCAAAGAAAATTATTTAAACTTGGCTTAAGAACAAATGAATTAGACAATCTGCCAAAATTATATAAAGGCAGCCAATGGTTTACTTTAAGCCATCAGGCAATAGGTTATATCTTTAAATATTTAGATAATCATCCAGCTTATATAGAATTATTTAAAACATCTTTATGTGGAGATGAATTATTCTTCCATACTATCCTCTTTAATTCAGAATTATCAGATAGAATCAAAGCAAAAAACAACATGTCTGAAAGTTTTATTCGCTATATAGACTGGAATTCAGGCCCTGATTTCCCCAGAACTTTAAATGAAAATGATTTTAACAGGATGAAGTCAAGTGGTATGTTTTTTGCTAGAAAACTAGAAAAGGACATTTCACTAGAGGTACTAAAACAGTTTTTTTAACTTTTCCCTTAGAGTAAGATTATATTTTAATTCAGGTTTATTAATACCAGGAAAAACCTTAGATACAATTTCGTATAGAGATTCATCCAAACGATGAATTTTAGAATCAAAATCAATAGGATCCGCTCTCTTTATTTTCCAATTATAATTAATCGCCTTATAATGTAAATAATAAAAATTTTTAGTTATTTTAATTTTTTTTGTTTTAATTGTATGAACTTTCCATTGGGCATCGTACTCAATTTTCTGAGGACTAACACACCACTTATAGTCACTTTTATAATTTTTTCTATCATAAAAGAAGAAATTATTGAATCGTACAGGAGCACTTTTGTCTAATGGTACAGATTCAATCCATTTACCATGAATATGTATAGCAGGTGTTTTATTTAGCTGACAAAAAATTGATTCATCATTTTTACCAACAATAAGTTCATCTATGTCAACATTTATTACACCAAAAGAATATTTTAAAAATCTTTCTTTGGCATGTTCCATCATTCCATATTGGCAAAAGTCTGAGTCCCATGGTGCACTTTTAGTGCTTGTAATCATTCCACCTTGGGGACCATATTTAAAGTTCCATGGCACCAAGACAACATCCACTCCCAAATTCTGTTTAATTAAATACTCTTTAAGTTCTTCCAATGTGTAATTATCAGAATTATTGTCATAAAATAAAACCGCATCAATATCATGGATTATTTTATAGAATCTAATCCAATCAGAAATCCATTCAAATTTATTATTTTTTGACAATGTAAATAGAACTTTTTTACCTCTAAATAAATCATGACAATGATGATTAACAGAAATATTAAATTCAACATCTTCATATTTCCATTTAAATTGTTGAACATCATTATCTCCCCACAACCAATTTCGTTGTGTACGATCCAACAAGTGAATTTCAGGTATATGACAGATTGATTGTCCATTCAAATAAAAATTTTCCTTATTAAAAAATTCTTCCAAACCATAGGCAGGAGGACCTGAAAAAACTAATTTGTCATCTGACATAAAAACATCAAAGGCAAGAGTCGTGTAATCAAATTTTTCCTCATAGTCTATTGATCTTAAGGACTCGATACGAGGCGAAGATCTCTTATGTTTACCAATATCTGATAAAATACAAGAATTTATACCTATTATTTTTACACAAACAGTATTCATAAAAACTCTGTAAAATACGATTTACGACTTAAATTAACTTGCTAATATACGAAATTTCCTATTTTTCCTCAACCAAATTAAGGTATTTTTCAACGGCATAAGGAATGAGAAATTCCTCTCGTAATGGTTGTGCATACTGTTTTGAATCCACACTAGCTAGTCTGATTTTCTCTGCCAATCCATCGACATCACCGACAGCGACTAGCTGATGCTCTTTCAAGACTTCACGTGGTCCAGAAGGACAATCTGTACTAATGACTGGTGTATCTAAAGCCAAGGCTTCCAAAATGACTAACCCAAGTCCTTCAAAATCTGAAGATAGCACCATGAACTTGGCATGCTTAATAAATGGATATGGATTTTTTTGGAATCCTGCAAAAATCACTTTATTTTCAATATTTAAATCTTTAACTAATTGCTTTGAGGCTTCCATCAACCCGCCTGTTCCAACCAGCACAAGCTTCTGTGATACATTTGCTTTTGCATAAGCCCGAATGAGAATATCATGGCGTTTTTGTTGCTTAAACTTACCTACATGGACAATATAATCTTGATATGCAGGAACATACTCGTCAGCAGTTTTTCGCACTTCATCAACATCTATTGGATTATAAATCGTGGTGATCTGACTTTGCTCACCAAATAATTGCTTAAAATCCTGTGTTACCCCTTCGCTCACCCCTACACAAGGTTTCTGCAAATAGATCCGTTTTAATAAATTTATAAACTTGGGGTTTAGTTTGCCTGCATATTCTTGACTAGTGGTATTATGAATCACCAAATGAGCATTATTTAGTTGACTATGCGCTAAGACCCCATCTATTGGATAAAGATTAGATAAAATCAAATCAGCTTTCCCAATATTATTTAAAATAAATTTATCAAGATATGGGGCTATAAATTTCTGACGCATAAACTTTGGTATTATTTTAAATTTATTATAATTAAAGTAATGAAGCTTTACTGCATTAGGTATAGGTAAATCTATTTTATTTCTAAAATACACAATATGTGCTTCACACCCATAGCCTTGTAAACCTTTAGCTAGCGTTAAAACAAATCTTTCAGCACCATTCCCCTGTAGAGACGAAATGACTAAAACAACTTTTTTCTTCATACAAGTCACTCTACTAATTATGAAATTTCAAAATTTTAAATAAGTCTTTCGATATTGGTGAACAATTATATACCTCCACCCCTAAAGAAAGATATTGTTCAGCCAATAAATCAAAAGATGGAATAATTCTATTCTCCACAGCTTGATCTAACTTGCAAGGTGCTTGATTTTTTTGATTCTCATAAAACCTTGGTTGATGTGAATTAATTAAATCCATCCCATAAAGATATATTTTTCTCGCACCAAACCCTTTTGCCAATTGCGTTGCTATATATGTTACCGTTCCTGCTTCCACGAAACCCTTGCAAATATTTAAAGACACGCCTATTACTGGGTTATGTTGTGCATTTACAACAATATTTGGATCGACAATAGCCGCTAAATTAAGCTTATGCTTGCTTATTACTTTTTTCAAGAATCCATTACGAGGATTTTTTATTGGTCGATCAATCGCATGAATCAAATAAATTTTTTCCACATTATCCATAATCAATTTTACATTTAATCGAATAATCTTTTCCAATACTGCTTGTGTAATAAACAAAGGTTGACCAATATAACCCTTTAGAAAAACATCATAGTTATGTTCAATAAATCGAGCATCACTAATGACATAAGCCACCTGATTTTTAAATAAAAATTCGTGCGTTAAACTAATACTTCCATTCACAAATATCGCAGGTTCCTCAAGCAACTCATCAGAAAAATCTAAATTTGCAATTGATGACCCAGATGCAAATATATTAACCCTATCGCTAGAAACAAAATAAATCTTTCGAATACATTCCAAGTGGTAATTTTGTAAAACATTAACAATTAGATCTTGACCTTTCAAATCATATTGCAATGACTCCAATCTATTCAACTGCATCAAAACACCTTCTTTAAAATTAGTCTAAAGTTCGACTTTTTAAATTAAAAACATGACAGATATTAGTGAATATAATATTATCTAAATAAAAAATTCATTAATGCATAATATTTATTAGTAAGAATCCGTTTATGTCGTGGTAGTCTATTACCCTTTGTACGTAATGCAATTTGTTGTGGAATTTTATTATTCTTCTTTGTGTCTATATCACTTTCAGCACCGTTTGGTTGTACCAATGCAGGCATGAACGACAATCCCTTTCCGTTTTTGCTTAACCATACTTGTAAAGCTACATCTATAGGTGCTGAAATTTTATTTTGCTGCTGTAAAAACAGTGTTGCTCCCACCCTTGACCAAACCAAACCTAATGTTCGAACTGGGAAATAATATGCTTTTAATAAATCGTGCTGTCCAACCTGATGTATCTTCCGACTAAATTTACGTTTTTGTCTACCAATATTTAATAAATACCACTCTACATGCTGTGCTTTCATCCAAACTAAAGATTCCTGCACAAGCAGCTGTAAATTTGAAATAATCTCTAAATCATCCTCTAACACAACAACATAATCTGAATCAGATGCTAAAAAGCTTTCAAGACACTTTAAATGACTCAAATAACAACCAATTTCTCCACCTAATAAATCACGACCCATCAATTTATTTGCTTGCACACTATCATAATTATAATAAGTTTTTACATCCAATTGACGACCGTCCACTGCCGAAATACGCTCATACTCAATATTATGCTTGCGTAATTCTGCATCAGCTTGTTGCAAACGCTCAACACTTGAATCTAGATTAATTAAATAATAAGAAATTTTCACGATTTAACCTAATATATTAATAAATGTACGGATGATCTAACTATGGCTAAAATCTAAAACAATTAACTCATCTATCCAACCCTTTAAAGCGGGTAAAGATATGGCTAAATTTTTTGCCTCATTTTTTACCATCATCACAACGCTTAAGCGGAATGGTCGAGGTTGTTGATTTAATACAGATGACATAGGATTACTGCCAAGCCTCTTTAATCCAATCCGAAGGCAACACATAACGATACCATTTCCCACCACCGCCATTCACTGCATCAGGTGGATTAATTTCCCCATGAAAAATAATAATTTTGGCATCTTTAGGTTTTACAGGCGGCTTAAAATACGCCAGTGGAATTTTTTGTAGGCAATGATATTTATAGCTCTTACACCAAGTATCATTCCAATAGCTTAATTTTCCCTCTTTGTCCACAAACCATGATAAATAGGCTTGCTCATTACGGAACTTTTGACGGATTTCATCAAAATGCTCACGGAAATAAGGCAAGATTTCAGGGAAAGCACCCAATTTAAAACGATAGACTGAGCTATTGCCTGTGATGCGCCAAGGTCTTTTCCAATCGTGGATAATTAAAAACTCACCTTTCTCCTGAAAGAAGCAGTCAATATTATCCACAATCACAACATCAAGATCTAAGAATAAAGCATTGCCTTTTAGACCATATAAATCTGGCTCGAAAGTAGAAAGTTTGTTCCAACCACGTTCAGGACTACCTGCTGGTAGATCTAATGGAGGGATTGGAAAGCATTGTACATTCGGATCAATACCTTCTGTACGATCCGTCAAACAAACCATTTTAAAGGGTAAAGTCAGATGACGTTTGACCATGTTATACAGACGATTAACATATTCTGGACCGTACTTCGTTCCCCATTTCATGCACAAAATAATATTGTCTTCATGAGTTGCTGAATCTTGTTGAATGTCTGCCATCTGATAACCTTAATGCCTTAGATATTATTTTCGCGTTGCGATTTTCGTACCAAGCGTTTTAAAACAATATGCACTGAATATTGGGCTATCTTAGCATAGGCGTTATCAAAAAAATTATTATTAATTCACCAAACTAGGAGGATTGTTTATAGTTTTGTTTAATCATTTAAGCGCTAATTTATCCCAAATAAATCTCGTGTATATATTTTTTCCATCACGTCACTGAACATCGGCACCATACGATTGACAATAATCAAATCAGAGATTGCTTTAAATTTTTGTAGACTCGACATTAAAGGATGACCAAGGTACGCTTTCACACCCAATGTGGGTTCATAGATCACGATTTGGATTCCTGCATCCGCCAAACCACTCAGCACATCATGTACAGCTGACTCTCTAAAATTATCTGAGTCGGCTTTCATGGTTAGTCGATAAATACCAACACAAGTGACATTTCGACTCAGTATATCTTCAATAATCGCTTGCTTACGAGTCTGGTTAGAGCGAATGATCGCTGAAATCAGTTCTTGAGGAGTATCATCATAATTAGCTAAAAGCTGTTTGGTATCTTTAGGCAAGCAATAACCTCCATAACCAAAAGAAGGATTATTGTAGTGATCACCGATGCGTTGATCTAATCCCACCCCTTTAATTATATCTAAAGCACTCAATTTGTTTTTTAGACAATAGGTATCCAACTCATTAAAAAAAGCAACTCGCATCGCCAAATAAGTATTTGAAAACAGCTTAATTGCTTCTGCTTCCGTTGAGTCAACACATAACAATACCGCATCTTTTTTTATGGTTGCTTTCAAATAAAGCTTGGCAATTTTCTCAGCTCGCTTTGACTTTTCCCCCACAATAATCCGTGACGGGTATAAATTATCTTGTAAAGCTTGCCCCTCTCTTAGAAATTCAGGAGAAAAAATAAGATTATTTAACGCAAGTTTTTTAGAAAGTTCCTTGGTATAGCCAACTGGAACTGTAGATTTGATCAACATCAACGCTTTAGGATTTATTTTTTGAATACTATGAATAACGTTTTCAATACTCGATGTATCGAAATAGTTTGTTTCAGGATTATAATTGGTGGGGGTTGCGATAATAATCAGTTTAGCCTGTTGATAAGCCAGCTCTTGGTCACAAGTCGCTTCAATATGAGACTCAGATAAATAGTTTTGAATACAGGTATCACTCATCGGAGAGACGCGCTGATTAATGTTCTTTACGCGTGTTTTATCAATATCGTAGACCATCACATCATGTTGTTTTGAAAATAATAAAGCATTGGATAAGCCAACATAACCTGCACCTACAACAGTAATTTTCATTGCTTCTCTATTGTTTTAATTGCACTTAAACTTTACCGTAATCAAATTAAATGAAAGATTGATGATGATTTAGTTGCAATCTATTGACAACTCAGCAATAAAAAAGCGAAGCCTGAGCTTCGCTTAATTGATCTGGTTTGATCTTATTTTACATAAGTCAACCAATGTGCATATTTATCGTTACGACCTTGTACTGCATCAAAGAAAGTTTTTTGAATAACAGTGGTAATCGGGCCACGTGAACCACAACCGATTTCACGGTCATCATATTCACGAATTGGCGTTACTTCCGCAGCAGTACCGGTAAAGAATGCTTCATCAGCGATGTAAAACTCATCACGTGTGATACGACGCTCAACCACTTCATAACCAAGGTCTTTGGCAATGGTAATTACAGTTTGACGGGTAATCCCTTCTAACGCACCACCTGCCAAGTCAGGTGTATGTAAAACACCATCTTTGATTAAGAATACGTTTTCACCTGCACCTTGACAAACAAAGCCTTGAGGATCAAGCAACATTGCTTCGTCATAACCTGAACGTGCAACTTCTTGGTGTGCCAAAATCGATACGGTATAGTTACCACATGCTTTTGCTTTACACATCGTCACGTTTGGATGGTGGTGCGTAAATGATGATGTTTTAACACGAATACCACGTGCCATCGCTTCTTCACCAAGGTATGCACCCCATGACCAAGCTGCTACAGCAGCATGGATGGTATTGTCTGTTGCAGCAATTCCTAGTTTCTCAGAGCCAATCCAAATGAGAGGGCGCAAATAAGCTGAAACCAATTTATTTTCACGCACAACATCAATCTGCGCCTGCTCTAAAGTCGCTTGATCAAATGGTACATTCATTTGATAAATTTTTGCTGAATTTAATAAGCGTTTAGTGTGATCTTGCAAACGGAAGATTGCTGTACCATTTGGGGTTTCATAAGCACGGACGCCTTCAAAAACACCCATACTGTAATGTAATGTGTGTGTTAAGACGTGAATTTTTGCATCACGCCAATCAACTAATTTTCCATCTTGCCAAATAAAACCATCACGATCAGCCAAATTCATGGCACATACTCCAAATTTTTACACAATCATTCACTTTCCAATGCTATTGCAGTTGGATCAATTAACCTTTGCCATAACTTGCAAACGATCTCTCGGGTATCGTGCCAATCCGCAGCATTGACTTGCATAGATTGATTTGCAAGCGCTAAACGGTGGCTCTCAGCTCGTTCACGGAGATAAGCATGGATGAGTGCTGTGGCATCTTCACTGGATAAGCAGCCTGCTCGAGCAGCATCTTCAAGAATTCTTACGTTATCAGAATAATGGGCAAGATCTGGATTCGTCCCGCCCCATGCAAGCACTGCATACTGTGCCATAAATTCGATGTCAACGATACCACCTGCATCCTGTTTTAAATGAAAAATGCCATGTTTTTTTTGTTCAGAAGACGATCCCAAATGGTCTTTCATTTTTTGACGCATTTTCAATACTTCTTCACGCACGACATTTTCATCTCGTTTTTGAGTCAAAATCTGACAACGAATCTGCTCAAATAGCTGACACAAATTGAAATCACCCGCAATCGAACGGGCGCGCACTAAAGCTTGATGTTCCCAAAGCCACGCACTTTTTTGTTGATATTGCTCATACGCTTTTAAGCTGGTGACTAACATCCCCGCCTCACCCGATGGACGTAAACGGGTATCAATTTCATAAACACGCCCATCTAAGGTTTGCGTCGTCATTAAAGACATAAACTTTTGTGCCACACGAATTGCAAACTCAGCCCCGCTGATGCCTTTACGACCATCAGTTTCACTATGCTCTTCAAAAGCATGGATAAAAACGAGGTCTAGATCTGAACCATAACCCAATTCAATTCCACCAAGCTTGCCATATCCAATCACAGCAAAACCTTTGTTATCCAAACTACAACGCTGACCATTATTGCCTAAAGGATAACCATGTCGCTCAGCAACCGCTTCATAAGCTAAATTAAGCGTCGCTTGGACGCTAACTTCAGCAATATCCGTCAACGCATCTGACACTTTCATTAATGGACTTTCAGCTAAAACATCGCTTGCAGCAACAGTTAATACATTGCTCTTCTTAAATAGACGTAAAACGCGCATTTGATCTTCGACTTGATCAATTTCGATACGTAATAATTGTTGACGTAGTGAATCTTCTAAGTCTTTACGCTGCGGTAAACCAAAATCCATAGAAAGGAATTCATCTAACAGGACTGGATATTGTGCTAACTCTTCACAAATCCATGGACTAACCGTCGCCATCTTAACTAATCGTTGTAAAGCACCACGGCTTTCCATGAGCATGACCAAATACACCGTACGGCGAAGTACAGATTCAACCAAAGGCATTAATCGCAACAAAGCGACTTGTGGCTGATCTGACTGTAAAATCGCTTCGATCAAGTGTGGCCAGAATTTCTTTAAGCGCTCTAAAGCACTCGCGGGAATTTTTTTTAGTGCTTGTCCATGCCAAAAGTTTTGAATTAGATTCTTTGCACCATCATCTAATACAGTATTCAGTTTTTGCTCAAGCTGAACAAAGTCATCTACGGGCTCAGCAAATTCTTTTTCCTGAATAAGTTGTTTAAACTGAACTTTAACTTTGTCGCGTTTTTGATTCAAAACCGCTAAGAAAGCAGACCAATCGTTAAATCCTAACGTATCTAACATGCGTTGTCTTAATTCAGGTTCAGTCGGCAGAGATTGGGTTTGCTGGTCATTGAGTGCTTGAATCGCGTGCTCAATCCGTCTTAAAAATAAATAAGCATCTTCGAGATCAATTACAGCCCGTTGATCAAGTAATTCAGCATTTCCCAAATGATGTAGACTTACCAAACATTGACGATCTTGTAATTCACGTTTCGAGCCTCCGTAAATTAACTGAAAAACTTGAACAATAAATTCAATTTCACGGATACCACCTGCGCCCAATTTAATATCATCTTCAATATTACGGCGCATGACTTCACGTTCAATCATCGCTTTCATTTCACGCATCGCAGCGAAAGCAGAATAATCGACATAACGGCGAAAAACGAATGGACGCGACATTTCCATGAGTTCTGCGCCAGCTTTCTCACCTGTAATCACACGTGCTTTAATCCAAGCATAGCGTTCCCATTCACGCCCATGCTGGCTTAGGTATTTTTCCAGTCCCGTATGGCTAATCGCTAAAGCTGAACCATCGCCCCACGGACGTAAGCGCATATCGACACGGAATACAAAACCATCTGCAGTAATATGATCAAGCAGATAAATCAGCTTCTGCCCCCATAGAATGCAGAACTGCTGTACATCAATACATTTACGTCCATTGGTTTCGCCTTGTTCATCGAAGGCAAA
The DNA here is from genome assembly GCF_024494585.1 of Acinetobacter sp. 5862. Taxonomy (NCBI): domain Bacteria; kingdom Pseudomonadati; phylum Pseudomonadota; class Gammaproteobacteria; order Moraxellales; family Moraxellaceae; genus Acinetobacter; species Acinetobacter sp. 5862. The sequence continues at coordinate 27,659 of NZ_JANHGP010000062.1, read as the reverse complement.
AATGAGATCAATATCGCTAGAAAGGTTAAGTTCTTGTGCACCAAGTTTCCCCATTCCAATCACGATCAAATCTTGTAAATGACCTGAATAACCAATCGGTTCGCCATGTTTGGCTAAGAGCGGTGGCAATGCAAAAGCTTTTGCAGCACAAATACTGGCATCAGCAAAATCTGAAAGTTCACGTGTCAGCGTCACCACATTGGTAAGTTGATTAGCATCTTGCCAAATCCAGCGAAACATCAACTTTGCACGCAAGACTCGTAATGCTTTCATCCAATCGTGCTCATCTGTTACATCAGCAACAGCTTGTTGAACTTTTTCATGAATACTTTCAGTAGAAAGTGATTGGAGAAATTGATCTTTGCAATAATCTTGTTCTAATTGTGTTTGATATAAATTTAAAACTTGTTCAGCATATTGACTGGCAACTAAAGTTTTCTGTAGCTGTTCCGCATTCATATAAAAAGGCTCGGCTAATCTCGTATCATCTAGGATTAGTTATATCAGTTACACGCTTATCTTTAAAATCTCTTTAGGCTAATTTCGCTTTAGATTTATGCTGTTCTACAGATAAATCTATTTGTTCGTTTGCAGCAGGCAATACAACTTTAAAGATTGTGCCCTCACCCTCATTCGAGCTAACACTAATTTCACCATGATTTAGATCAACGAATCGTTTGCACAATGTTAACCCTAGACCCGCCCCTTTTTCACCTGCAGTACCTTTAAAACTGACCGTGATTCTCGGCTGAAATAGCGTTTCAATCTGCTCAAGGGTCATCCCTAAGCCAGTATCTTTAATATAAATTTCAACAAAGTTACCTTGAGTTTGAGCTTGAATGAAGACTTTGCCAGAACCATCAATATCAGTAAATTTCAGCGCATTGGATACTAAATTCTGAATCACGGAAGTGATCATATTCATATCAGCATAAACTTTAAGATTTTCATCCACTTCATTAATCAACTGGATATTTTTCTTGATCGCCAGTGTTTTTAAGACATCCGTAACAATATTGGTAATCTGTCGTAGCTTAAAATTAATCGGGTGGTAAACAAAGCGCCCGCCTTCAGCCATCGACCAATTTAATAAACTTTCCAACAAGTTATAGGTCGACTGAGAAGTATCGTAAAGATAGTCCGCGATATTCTGAATGCTAGATTCATCTAAAGTGTCACGCTCTTTTGCCAATATTTCAGAGAAACCTAATAGACCATGAAAGGGTGCTCGTAGATCATGAGATATAATCGAAAAGAATTTAGTTTTACTAAAGTTTAATGCGGCTTCTTGCTCGTATAATTCTTTCAGTTGGTCATGATTGACCTTTAACTCCAGTTTCTGCATAAAACTCATACAGTGCTCTTGAAGTAATTGTTTTTGTAATTCGCTGAAGTCTTGTGCAACATCATCAAATAAAACCAGATATCCTAATGATGTTTGATCTGGATGCCTTAAGTGTATTGCAATTGCAGTTTGTATTTTACGTTTAAATGGCGCTAGAAAGGCTAATAAACTCTGATATTGCGGGTGTTGTTGATCGATCAAATCACCATTTACAAATAGTGTATTTAGACTTTTACTAATTTTTGAAATATCAACTACGTGTAACTTTTCTGCGCAACAATGCCAAAGGTAGGGTTCTTGATGGAATGCGAGCAAAGCAGTATCGGCTTGCATCAATTTACGGTCGAACTGTAAAAATTGTTCAAGTAAATTTTGCTCAGAATTCAAACCCAAAGAAAGCGAAATTTTACAAGCACTTAACTTATCGGCTTGCTGTAATTCTAATAGTTGAATAGCCATGCCCGCCTCTCGTGTATTATCGTTATACGGTTATTTACAAATCACTAAGAAAAATGTCAAAACCATCACCCACTATTAACAAAATTTAACATAAAAGGCAATTCATTCTTAAACCAATTCGCAACAAAACGTGAACTTTCATGAAATTTAAACTTAAATTAATTCCGTAGGGAATCTAATTTTTGGAAATTTGTTGAACTTTCAAATCATCATATATCTCAATCAATGCATCCACACTCAGAAATAATATTCCTGAAATAAAAGCAACTAAGATTCCCATAATAAGTGTGGCTACATTTCATATTAGAAGGATCCAAACATCAATATTAAAGCTCTTTAGAAACAATTATGATGTAAAAATATTTAAATAATTCAAAATTATAAATGCTTTCAATATGAAGTCTAAGATTCAATTCTTTGTTCACCTTTATTCTTGAAACATAATTTTTAATTAAAAATTATAAGCATTAAAAAACCCCAAGCCTTTAATACTAGCTTGGGGTCTTTGAATCTTGGTCCCGAGGGTCGGACTCGAACCGACACGTCATCTCTGACAGCGGATTTTGAGTCCGCCGCGTCTACCAATTTCACCACCTCGGGAAGAGTGCGATGCTTTGTGTTCCGTATCATAACCTGTTTGATTTTATTGTCAAACACTAACTACCGCTTATTGCTCACTTTTAAATCACTCAGATATTTTTCTGCTTATAAACACGTGAACTCAGCGAGAAAACACAAAAAAGACTATACTACACCCAATTTTTTGCAATGTTTTAGATGTATGCAACTCTCCGACTTTTCGTTTGATCTTCCTGATGAACTTATTGCTCGCTACCCACTAGATAGCCGTAGCGCATCTCGCCTACTCCATATCGATGCTCAAGGTCAGTATCACGATCATGTTTTCACCGATATTCTTGATTTACTTGAAGAAGGTGATTTGCTGGTACTGAATGATACTAAAGTCATGAAAGCACGCTTAAAAGGCAAACGTGCTACAGGTGGTGCAATCGAAGTTCTGGTTGAGCGCATGTTAGACACCCACACTGCACATTGCCATATCAAATCAAGCAATTCGCCTAAAGCAGGCGCAGAACTGTATATCGGTGAAGATGCCGTACCTGTCACCGTACAAGGCCGCCATGAAAATCTGTTTGTGGTGAAGTTTTCACAACCGATTTTGTCTGTGCTGGATCAATACGGTCAGCTCCCGATTCCACCTTATTTCAATCGTGAAGCAGAAGAGATTGATACCGAACGCTATCAAACCGTGTTCCACGATCCTGAAAAAATTGCCAGTGTTGCAGCGCCGACAGCAAGCCTACATTTCGACCAAAGCTTATTAGAAAAATTAGCCGCTAAAGGCGTGCAAAAGGCTTTTGTGACCTTACACGTAGGTGCAGGCACCTTTATGCCTGTACGTACCACCGATATCACCAATCATATTATGCACAGTGAATGGTGTGATGTGCCGCAAGCCACAATTGATCTAATTTTAGAAACTAAAGCTCGTGGTAATAAAGTCATTGCTGTTGGAACGACTGCGACTCGTGCCTTAGAGAGTGCTGCGCAAGCTAATCAAGGTAAAATTGCAGCTTGGACAGGTGATACGCAAATCTTTATTTATCCAGGTTATCAATTCTGTATCGTAGATCGTTTGATTACTAATTTCCATTTACCAGAATCAACTTTGCTGATGCTGGTTTCTGCATTATCAAATCGAGACCACATTTTAGCGGCTTACCAACATGCTGTTGAACAACGCTATCGTTTCTTTAGCTATGGTGATGCTATGCTAGTGGATCAATTAAACACCTGATTTAAATAGAACGATGCCGATCGATACTGTAGAACAAGCCTTACATATAAGACGAAAAAAAAATGCGCAGGTTTTCCGCAATATTGCTCGGCTTTGGGATATAGGGCAAAAATCACACAGTGATCAAGATTTGCTGGATGCTTTACATCCGTGGCGTGATGATCATAGCTTATGCTTTTTTAATGTATTGCCTTTTATTTTAGGCATTGTGAGCGTCTGCACATTAGTATTTGGCTATTTTTTTCATCCACATATTCAGTATATCTTTAGCCTTCTCGCTGCTTTTTTGACTGGCTTTTTAGCGTATTTACTGTATGAGCCGAAAGAGCCACTCACACAGGTCATTACATATCTCGAACAACGTATGACCGTCTTACGTTATGGTCTGCAATTTCAACAGCTACCCGCTTATTTACCCATTCAAGCACAGCCATTATTGGTGATCAGTAGATTGAAGCAATTTTTCCCATTATTTAATCGTGGCACTGAATCTAACGAAATCACCCAATATGCTTCAACTACATGGCATGATGGTACGACAGAACATCAAGTTTTATTGTTTCAATATCACTATGTCAGTGAACTACCCATTTTTCAGGAGGAAAATAGCAATCAGAAAATTGCCAAAGAAATTCACAAAGATCTATGGGGCGCTTTTATTTTCCAAATGCCTGCTTCAGGAATAGCGGTCAGCAATAAACGTTCTCGTTTTTTTGAACCATATACAAGTTCATGGCAAAGCAGTGATATTTTAATTAACCAAGAATTAAACATTTTTGGGATCGATCAACATCAGTTGGCAAAAGAAATTAGTCCAAGTTTGACCTTAAAGCTACATGATTTTTTTCAACATTTTACTGGTGATTTAATTTATCATCATGAAGAGCAAATTTTGTGTTACCTCGGCGAACAAAACCTTTTCCAAACCGCCAGTAAACGCAGTGAAATCCATGATATTTCAGCATTACGTGGACATTTACGTACCATGACCATGCCGCAATATCAAAAGTTTCAACAATTGATGCTTAATTTAATTCAATAAATTCCCTTTATCTCTTTGAGACAGGGCTTAGGGAAACATAATAAGGGGAATGACGATGACCGGTTTACTCATATTCTTGGGAATTTTTGTTGTGATCGTTGTATGGGCGATTTACACACGTAACAATATTGTTCGTTATTTTAATGCGACTAAACGTGCTTGGTCAGAAGTTGCTAACTTTGAGCGTCAAAAAGTAAAGACTTTAGAAGCATTGGAAGCAACATTAGATCGATATACTCAGTTTGAAAAATCAACTTTGGAAAAAGTGACTGAATTACGCCAACAAATTCTGAATCTGAATGTCAATGATACCGATATTTCTCAATTACAACAGATTGAGAAAATGAGTAAGGAACTGATTCGTAGCCTCAATGTAGTGGTTGAGAACTACCCTGAACTCAAAGCCGATGCGCTGTATAGCAAGATGATGGATGACATTCAGGAACAAAATGAAAATGTAGGTGCGGCAATCACGATATTTAACCGTAACGTAGAATTGTTTAATAACCAGATCGAGGTGTTCCCCAACAACCTGATCAATACCCTAACCTTATCCAAGAAAGCCATTCGCCCGTTTAAGGATAATCTTGCAACTGAAAATTTTGACTATAAACCGAATTTTTAAAATTTATTTTTACTTGAATACAAGTCAATCTAAGCTTTATCTTGATTGGCTTTTTTATTTTTTAACTTACGCTACATTTAGTAGTAGAACTACACGCCATAATCAAGGAAAATAGCCGCTTTTGATCAGCGAACTGTTTTTTCGCCTTGCGCTGCGCTCAAAGCAGTGCTTCGATCTTGCTCAGGATGTGTCATGAAATTTGAAAAATTAGGTCAGTCGGGACGTGCCCGTCGTGGTCGACTTACGTTAGAGCATGGTGTGGTTGAAACACCTGTATTTATGCCCGTGGGTACTTACGGTACAGTGAAAGGCATGTTACCTCGTGACATTGAAGAAATTCAGGCACAGATTATTTTAGGTAACACCTTCCATTTATATTTACGTCCAGGCTTGGAAGTGATTAAAGAGCACGGGGGTCTACATGAGTTTATCCAATGGGATAAACCAATTTTGACCGACTCAGGTGGTTTCCAAGTATTTAGCTTAGGCGCAATGCGCAAAATCAAAGAAGAAGGTGTAACTTTCCGTTCTCCTATTGACGGTTCAAAGGTGTTTTTGTCTCCAGAAATTTCAATGGAGATCCAACATGTACTGAATTCAGATATTGTGATGATCTTTGATGAATGTACTCCTTACCCTGCAACACATGAAGAAGCGCAAAAATCTCTGCAACTGTCTTTGCGTTGGGCTAAACGCTGTAAAACCCACCACCATGATGAGCTTAAGAATAAAAATGCCTTATTCGGCATTATTCAAGGCGGTATGTATGAAGATCTTCGTGATGAATCACTTAAAGGTTTATTAGAAGTTGGCTTTGACGGTTATGCAATTGGTGGCTTATCAGTTGGTGAACCCAAAGAAGAAATGATCAAGGTGCTTGATTATTTACCAAACAAAATGCCACAAGACAAACCACGTTATTTGATGGGTGTTGGTAAACCAGAAGACATCGTTGAGGCAGTTCGCCGTGGTGTCGATATGTTCGACTGCGTGATGCCAACCCGTAATGCACGTAATGGTCATTATTTTGTCACTGATGGTTTGGTAAGAATTCGTAATAGTAAATATCGTCATGATAAAGGACCTTTAGACCCACATTGTGATTGTTACACTTGTAAAAACTTCACCCGTGCCTATTTATATCATTTAGAGAAATGCGGAGAAATGTTGGCATCTATGCTCGGTACCATTCATAACTTGCGTTATTACCAAAGACTGACACAAGGGATGCGTGATGCATTGGATAACGGCACATTTGACGAATATGTTCAGGACTTTTATGCACGTCGTGGTCTAGAAGTTCCCGCTTGTCCTGAAGACTAATGTGAATGAATTGCATCAAGATTTGCGCCTGACCGCAAGACAAGGTACATTGCAAAACGAATTGGAATTTTGTTATTAATTTTTGACTTTTTAATTTTAGGAAATCGAAATGAGCTTTTTAATTTCTACTGCTCACGCTGCTCCAGCGGCTGCACAAGGCCCTAGCCTGATGGCAAACTTGTTGATGATTGCTGTATTTATCGGGATCTTTTATTTCTTGATTTGGAGACCTCAAGCAAAACGTGCTAAAGAGCATCGTTCTTTAATCGAAAGCTTAGGTGTGGGCAGTGAAATCGTATTTGCAGGCGGTTTGATGGGAAAAATCACCAAACTTGATGGTGACTTTGCAGTCGTTGAACTCAACCGTGGTGTCGATGTAAAAATTCAACGTGCGAGTGTCATTTCAGTATTACCTGAAGGCACACTAAATAACCTTTAATCATAAGATAGTCGTGCCTCAGCACGACTTTTTCATTTAAGAAGAAAGCGAATGCGTTACCCTGCATGGAAATATTTACTGATCCTTGTGGTACTTGTGATCAGTACGTTATATGCACTTCCTAGTTTGTATCCAGATGAACCTGCTGTCCAAATTTCAGGTGCTAAAGCAGGCACAAAAATAGATCAAACCATTGTGCAAAAAGCGGAGCAGATTTTAAAAACTGCCAACATTAGCAGTCACGACAATAGCTTCACCAATAATGCGGCATTATTACGATTAAACTCTTCAGAAGCACAGTTAAAAGCCAAAGAAGTGTTGCGCCGTGATTTAGGTGATGACTATGTGGTTGCACTCAACCTTGCACCAACAACACCAGAATGGTTGCGAAAGATTGGGGCTAAGCCGATGAAACTCGGTTTGGACTTACGTGGCGGTGTACATTTCTTGCTTGAAGTCGACATGGATAAAGCGATTGGTCAGCGTATGGAAACATCTGCGACTGATTTGCGTCGTCAATTTCGTGACAACAAAATTAAATTTAATAACCTTGCTTTAAGTAATAACACCATTACGATCCAATTTGCTGACAATGCAGATCGTGATGCCGCGGCAGATTTTTTACGTCGTAACGGTAATGAGTTTACTCAACAAGCCGTTGCAACGACATCTGGCGCGACTCTAAAACTGAATTATACAGATACTCGTCGTCAAGAAATTCAGTCTTATGCAGTCAACCAAAACTTAACTACATTACGTAATCGTATTAACGAACTTGGTGTAGCAGAAGCATTGGTACAAACGCAAGGTAGTAACCGTATCGTGGTTGAGCTACCGGGTGTTCAAGATACTGCTGAAGCAAAACGTGTATTAGGTCGTACCGCGAACTTAGAATTCCGTTTAGTTGCTGACAGTAATGATCAATATATTGATCAATACACTGGCAAATATAATGGTCAACCACTTCCACCGGGTACTGAGGTTTTTGCTTATCAATCTCTGGACAGCGGTCGTCAACTTCTTTTACAACGTAATCGTATTTTGACAGGTGAGCGTGTTCAAAATGCAAGCTCTGGTTTTAGTCAAGATTCTGGCGGCGCTGAAGTAAATATTACCCTAGATACCGCTGGTGGTAAGCTCATGGCAGATGCAACACGTAATGCCGTGGGTAAACGTATGGCAGTATTGTTTATTGAAAATAAACAAAAGATCTCTTATGTTGCTGATCCTAAGACGGGTGCTCAAACTGAAGTACGCACACCATATACAGAATCTGTGGTCATCAATGCGGCAACTATTCAAGCGGTATTGGGCTCACAATTCCGTATCACTGGCTTAGATTCACCTCAAGAGGCAGCAGAACTTGCCTTGATGCTTCGAGCAGGTGCTTTAGCTGCACCAATGTACTTTGTAGAAGAGCGTGTTGTTGGTCCAAGTCTTGGTCAAGAGAATATTGATAAGGGTGTGTTATCGACTCAAATCGGTTTCTTATTGGTTGCAATTTGGATGGTTGTTTTCTTCCGTCTGTTTGGCTTAATTGCAAACTTTGCCTTGGTGTTCAACCTTGCCATGATTTTAACTTTTATGTCATGGATTGGTGCTTCCCTCACCTTACCAGGTATCGCGGGGATCGTCATTGGTATTGGTATGGCGGTTGATGCCAACGTACTGATCTGCGAACGTATCCGAGAAGAAATGCTTTGGGGCGCCTCCCCTAAACAAGCCATTATCGCGGGTTATGATCGGGCCTATAACACCATTTTCGACTCGAACTTAACCACTTTCATCGTGGCATTTATCTTGTTCGCAATTGGTACAGGCCCAATCAAAGGCTTTGCGGTCACCTTGATGATCGGTATCGTATGTTCAATGTTTACTGCGATTACTGTGACCCGTGCTGTCGTCCAGCTCATTTATGGCAAACGCCGTAATTTGACTAAGTTGAGTATTTAAGGAGATTCACATGACTGATCTGACTCAACAAGACTCAAAACAATACGGTCGCCCAGATGATCTAAAAATCATTCCTTTCATGAAGATTGCTAAACCTGCTGCAATCTTCTCGATCTTAATTACCCTTGCGAGCGTTTTCTTTATCGTCACAAAAGGGCTGAATCTCGGTTTGGACTTCACTGGAGGTATCTCTGCTGAACTCAACTACAAAGAAGCTGTTCAACCCGCTCAAGTCGCTCAAGCACTCGATAAAGCAGGCTTTAAAGACGCCGTTGTACAAACATTAGGAAGTAATAAAGACCTGATTGTACGTATGCCAGTGCAAGAAGATCTTAAAGTTGAAGATCTAAACGATACCATCACTAAAGCAGTTCAATTGCCAAATAACCAAGCAGAAGTTCATAAAGTTGACTCTGTTGGCGGTCAAGTAGGTAATGAGCTTTATATCCGCTCTGCAGGTGCGCTTGCACTTGCTTTGATCTTAATGCTGATCTACGTCACCATTCGTTTCGAGTTTAAACTTGCAATGGGTGCCGTAATCTCATTATTTCACGATATCGTAATTATCATCGGAACGTTTGCATTGTTCCAATGGCAATTTGATTTAACCGTGCTTGCAGCAATACTTGCGGTAATGGGTTTCTCACTCAACGATAACATCGTTGTATCGGATCGTATCCGTGAGAACTTCCGTAAAATTCGTGGAGCAACACCACGTGAAATTGTAGATATCGCATTAACAGAGACCTTGCGCCGTACGATCCATACCTCAATGACGCTATTACTTGTGGTTCTTGCCATGATGTTTTGGGGAGGTGATGGTTTACATTGGTTCTCAATTGCAATGTGTGTGGGTATTTTTATTGGTACGTACTCATCTATTTATATTGGTACAGCATTTGCTTTATGGCGTGGTTTAAATCGTCAAGATTTTATTGTCCAAGTTAAACCTGAATTTGATGAAGAAGAAATTCCTTAAATCTGAATCATCGTAAAATTCAAATCAAAAAAGCCAGCATAATGCTGGCTTTTTTGATTAAGATTAGAGCACGGGGTTGTACGTTCTTCATTTATCAATATTGAATAATTTGAATCTGCGGAAATTGAAAACCGCGACAAGACTGCTCTGCACGCCATGCGATAGTCAGCACGATCTTCTGATTTAAAACAAAATTTTGATAAGCAAATGTTCCAATCAAAGGATGAGTACACATTCCACCATCATGTGATGGATGAACTTGTGTATTTAGACTATTTAAATCCAGTCTAATTCCAAAACCTGATGCTTTTAGAATTGCTTCCTTAGTCGTCCATACTCTGAGCCAATACTCTGGGTCTTGATCTTGTTGCAACCATGCTTGATATTCTTCAGGATGAAAGGCATGTTGAGCCAAAGCATCAAAACGAACTTTCCGATCCAACTCTTCCACATCAACACCAATCTCTTTCACACGCTCGCTCATCGCCAAAGCATAATATTGTTGACTATGTGAATGATTAAATTCCAAGGTATGAGAGCTTAAAAATGGCTTACCATATCCATGTTTTGAAAACTGTAAATCCGTAGTTAAACACTTTAATTGATCTGCCAAAAGTTGATTGCGATAGGCTTTAATCTGTTGTTTTTGATAATCATTAAACGATCTAAAATCTGAGAAATCCGCTTTATCTCGCTCAAGAAGTGAAGTCAAAGCTCGAATATGTATTTCAATTTTACGTATCACCATCAGCTTCACTCAACAAAACATCGTTCAATATAAACCTGATTGTATAAAAACTTAGAAGATTATAATCAAGCTTATTTCATTTAATCACCTAACTTAAGACTTCATTCGCAAGTGCATGAGCAACTTATCTCATGAGTCACATTAAAAAGCATAAAAAAACCCAAAACAATGTTTGGGTTTTAACGGCAAAATCAGCTTAACGCTTAAATTTTTTCTCAGCCTTTTTAAATTTCTGTACATAACGACGTTTACGTGCTGCAACACGCTCATCAACTTGAGATTTGCGACCTTCAAATGGGTTTTCTGAGGTTTTAAAATCAATACGTACTGGTGTACCTTCCAGCTTGTACACTTTACGGAACACGTTTTCCAAATAACGACGGTAATCAGCAGGTGTTTTATCTACTTTGTTACCATGAATCACGATTGTAGGTGGATTTTGTCCGCCCATATGCGCATAACGCATTTTAATACGCTTACCACTAATCATTGGTGGTTGATGCGCGTCAGTCGCGTCATTCAAAATCTGCGTTAATTTTGCTGGTGACACTTTCAAATGTGATGAATCATAAGCACGATGAATGGTTGGGTATAAATCCCCCACACCAGTTCCATGTAATGCCGAGATTAAATGTACTTTCGCCCAAGGAATAAAGTCAAAACGGCGATCAACATCAAGCTTACATTGCTTACGATCATATTCAGTCATGTTGTCCCATTTATTAATGGCGATCACCATGGCACGACCAGCTTCTAATGCATAACCAATTAAATGTAGATCTTGCTCAACGACCCCTTCACGCGCATCGAGCACAACGACAATCACGTGAGCATCTTTGATCGCTTGTAATGTTTTCACGATTGAGAACTTCTCAATCATTTCATCAACTTTACCTTTACGACGCACGCCCGCAGTATCAATCAACGTATATTGACGACCATCACGCTCATAAGGAATATAAATTGAGTCACGTGTAGTACCGGGCTGGTCAAATGCAACTACACGCTCTTCGCCAAGCAAGCGGTTGACTAAAGTTGACTTACCTACGTTTGGACGACCAATAATCGCCAAACGCAAACCTGTATTTTTGTTATGTTCTTCAGGATTTTCATCTTCTGGTACTTCAGCTAATACTTCCTCAAGCATTTGCTGCACACCACGACCATGGCTGGCCGCAACTTGAATAGGTTCTCCCATACCAAGTTTATAGAATTCAACTAGCGCGGCTTCTGCATGAACACCATCAACCTTATTGGCAACTAAATAAACTTTCTTACCTAGTGTACGCAATTCACGGGCAATCTGTTCATCTGATGCCAACAAACCTGCACGTGCATCCACAACAAAAACAATGATATCTGCTTCATGGATGGCAGTTTTTGACTGCTCCGCCATGTATGAGTCAATACCGCCTTCATTCTCACCAATACCGCCAGTATCAACGACGATGAATGATTTATTTTGATACACCGCATCGCCATATTTGCGGTCACGAGTTAAACCAGCGAAGTCAGCAACCAAAGCATCACGACTTTTAGTGATTTGGTTAAATAGCGTTGATTTTCCGACGTTTGGACGACCAATAAGCGCAATAACGGGTTTCATAAATTAACCTTAATTCAGACGAGCCATCATTGATGACATCGTATCAGAAACAGTATGGAAGATTTTGGTGATCAAATAATCACAATAAAAATTCGGGGTTTTGTTCAAACAAATACCCCGATCATTCTTTTATTAGCAATTGCTAATCAAATATTTTACCACAAGCTAAGGCAAAATTAACGATTCTGCCAAATGCTTAATGCACCTTTTCGAGTTGCAACGTAAAGCTGATTATCAATCACACGCAATGAACGGACTTCACCACTGGTTTTCGCACGACCAATCAACTTCCCTGTGTTTGGATCAATCAAATGAATAACTCCATCTAAATCGCCAACCACAAGGTTCTGTCCAAGCATCACAGGATTACTTAATTGACGGTTAAGTAATTCCTCATTCTGCCAAAGAAGTTCGCCTGTCGCTAAATTATAAGCTTTCAATTTTCCATCTGCAGTCGAGACAAAAACTTTATCACCTGAAACTTCAGCGCTATTCGTACTACTTGCATCTTCACTCCACACCACACGCTGTGTCGTAAGATCAGTAGTTGTCACTTGCCCTTGGAAACTGGTTGTTACCAGATATTGACCTGCAACAACTGGGTCACCGACAACATCAATCAAACGTTGAATATCCGAACGACCATCACTTACTGCAACTCGACGTTGGAAACGCGGCACGCCACTGATTACATCCAATGCATAAACATAAGCATTCGCAGATGCAACAACGACTGTACGTTCATCTAAACGAACGGGTGCAGGTTGACCACGTAAACTAAACTGAACGTTTGGTAATTTATATGCCCACACTTGCTGTCCAGTAACAGTATCATGCGCAAATACAGTCCCGTCATTTGCAATCGTAATAACTCGTCCCGATTGAATGAGTGAAGGAGACAAAATCGCACCAGATAATTTGGCAGACCATTTTTGGCTACCAGTAGCCTGATCTAAGGCAAATAACTCACCTTTACGATTACCAATAATGACAATACCCTCACCTGCTTCTACACCAGCAGTAAGTTCTTGCTTAGTAACCTTACTTTTCCAAAGACGCTGCTTAGCTTTATAAGCAGAAACCTGACCATCTGGATCAATCGCAAAAATTACACCGTTATCTGTATCTAACTGCAAGCGTAAAGCTTCTGCTGCATTTGTCGACGAAACACTTTGAGAAAAGACCAGATTTAAGCCTTGCTGTTGCGTAATTTTTGGCAACGGATTCGGTTTCACTTCTTTTACTTTATTGGTTGAACATCCAATTAATAAAGCTGAAGCAATTGCAATTGCCAAAGGTAATTTTAGTTTGTTCTGCATTAAGACTCATCCACTTTGGTATCTAAGATCGGGCGCTCAATTTCAGGATCATCTACTAAAATACCAACGCTTTCGAGTTTAATTTGTAAAAGCTGACGCTCTTGTTTACGTTCAATGAGGCTATCCCAAGCACTTTGATATGCTTTTTGCGCCGATGCAGTATCTTTCTTTGCAACAAAAATATCACCACGTAACTCTTCTGCAGTTGCTTTAAACGCTGGTTCAGTCACGTTTGATAAGGTTTTCAGCGCCTCATCATATTTCTTTTGTGCTAATTGTGAATCCGCTAAACGTATTTTTACAATTTGCAGCAAACCCGCATCTTTAACTTTTGAGTTTTCAACTTTCTTTAATGCTTTTTCAGCTGCAGCGTAGTCTTGTTTATCATAAGCAAGCTTCGCCAAGATAAATTGGGTTTGAATCGCCTGAACCGAGTTAGCATCATCTTTCACAATTTTATCTGCTGCTTCAGATACTGTAGCGAAAGCATTTGGTTGACCTGATGCAGCCTTAGCTTCGTCCATCAATTTTTGTACTTTCGCCGTTTGGCTCTGTGCCTCAGCTAAATTTTTCTTTTGCCAATATTCCCATCCGAAAAAGGCAATCAAGGCAATCAGAATCCCGCTAATCATGGCAGAACCATATTTTTTGCCAAAAGACTTTAATTGGTCGAGTTGTTCTTCATCACTTAAACTCATGTGATTGTCCTTTCCCTAAATATTGTGCAATTTATTGTTTAAATTTTTCGATAAAAAAAGATGTCAGCTCAGTTAAAGCGACCTGCGCCTGCTCACCCGTTGCTAGCTCTTTGACCAAAAGCTGTTGTGATTCCCACTCGCGCTCACCCAAAATCACTGCATAGATTGCACCCGATTGATCAGCCTTTTTCATTTGGCTTTTCATACTGCCTTGTGAACCTGTTTTCAGACGAATTGAGCTGTTTGCTGCTTCTAACTGGTCACGGATTTGCTCTGCTAATACTAAAGCTTTCGCTTGAAATGCAGGCTCAGCCAATAAGAAAACTTCACAATCACGTACTTCTTGGGCTTGTTCAACCTGCTCAAGCAACAACAGTAAACGTTCCATACCCATTGCAAAACCAACTGCAGGTACAGATTGATCTGCTTTACCTTTCAGTTGTCCTACCAAGCCATCGTAACGACCACCTGCACAAACCGTTCCTTGTGAACCCAACATCGTTGTCGTCCATTCAAATACAGTTTTGTTGTAGTAGTCCAAGCCACGTACTAACTTCTGGTTAATTACAAACTCAACGCCTGCATCAGTGAGGTACTGTTGTAACTGCTGGAAATGATTGATCGAATCTTCTTTTAAGAAATCATGCAACTTTGGTGCATTTTCTAAAATCTTTTGTGTTGATTCAATTTTAGAGTCTAAAATACGTAATGGATTGGTACTTAAACGGCGTTGTGAATCCTCATCTAATGCATCTTTGTGCTGATTTAAAAACTCAACCAAAGCAGCACGATATTCCGCACGCTCATCCGTCTCACCTAAAGTATTGAGTTCTAGACGAACATTTGCTGCTACACCCATACGTTTCCATAGGCGAGCCGTCATTAAAATGATTTCTGCATCAATATCTGGCGTTGCCACACCAAAAGTTTCAACACCAAATTGATGGAACTGGCGATAGCGACCTTTTTGTGGCTTTTCATAGCGGAACATTGGACCCACATACCAAACACGCGGTGTTGCGCCACGCAATAAGTTATGTTCCAACATCGCACGCACACACCCAGCCGTACCTTCTGGACGCAAAGTCAGCGATTCAGGTGGAGTACCTTTATCAAAAAAGGTATACATTTCCTTTTCAACGATATCGGTTGCATCACCAATCGCACGCTTAAACAAACCCGTTTGTTCAACGATCGGTAAACGGATTTGTTGATAGCCATAGGCATCCATTAAAGATGCTAATTGTTGTTCCAGACTTCTCCAAGCAGCAGTTTGTGTTGGAAGGGTGTCATTAAAACCTTTGATCGCGACAATTGAACTCATGATGAACTACGAATAATTTCTTTAGATTTAGCTTCTTCAAGCTCTTGAACACGTTGACGAACCATTGTTTCAATTTCATCAACCAACTGATTTGTGTCAATTAAATGACTTTTTTCACCATTACGATAGACCAGTGAACGTGGTGATGCGCCAACGATACCGATATCCGCCTCTTTAGCTTCACCAGGACCATTCACTTTACATCCAATCACGGATAAATCCATCGGTGTACGGATATCTTCTAGGCGCTCTTCCAAAGCCTGCATCACTTGAATCACATTAAATTCCTGACGTGAGCAGCTTGGGCAAGCAATAAAGTTAATACCATTTGAGCGTAAGCCCAACGATTTTAAAATATCAAAACCGATTTTAATTTCATCCTCAGGTTCAGCCGCGAGCGAAATACGCATAGTATCGCCAATGCCTTCCATCAACAGTCCGCCCAAGGCAATTGCTGATTTGACTGTACCCGTACGGTAAATCCCTGCTTCAGTCACACCAAGATGCAGTGGATTATCTATCTGTTGAGACAGCAAACGATAAGCATCCATCGTTAAAAATACATTCGATGCCTTAACGCTGACCTTGAACTCATGGAAATCTAAACGGTCGAGAATATCGATATGACGCATCGCTGACTCAAGTAAGGCCTGCCCTGTCGGCTCACCATATTTCACTTGTAAGTCTTTTTCCAGAGAACCTGCATTCACACCAATACGAATCGAAATACCATGATGTTTTGCTGCAGCAACGACTTCACGCACTTTCTGATCCGAACCAATATTACCCGGATTAATGCGCAAACAATCTGCACCATAGTCCGCAACTGCTAAAGCAATACGATGATCAAAGTGAATATCAGCAACCAATGGTACAGAGACTCGTTTTCGAATTGCCCCAAAAGCTTCTGCTGCTTCCATTGACGGTACAGAAACACGCATGATATCCGCACCTGCATCTGCACAGCGCTGGATTTGCGCTACAGTTGCATCCACATCACAGGTTTCAGTGTTGGTCATACTTTGAACACTGATCGGGGCATCACCACCGACATACACTGAACCAACACGAATTTTACGTGTTGGACGGCGTTTAATTGGATTCACAATCATCGTATAGCTCTACTCTTTGGCATTAACGAGACAAACGGAATTCTGCTTTTCCATTAACCGTATATGGAGACAAAGATATTTGCTCCTGATTCAAGGTCAAGGATACAGCTGTTGCATCATCTAAACGAATTTGGAATGGTGATTCACCACTCAAAGTTAATGTAGATGCTTGACGACCTGTTGCCAATACTTTACCTGTTGCATCAACGATATGCACAGATGTTGGTCGACTAAAGTTCAAAACTAATTGGTCGCCAGAAGTTACGTTCGTTGTGGTTCCCATCGGTATAATTTCGACATCAGAACTTTTTGCTTTCGGCGCTTCAACTTCTGCATCATTTTTGTGGCTTGATGTCCAATTTTGTACAGCCATCACTGCCAACCAAGCTAAGACTAAAACAGCAGCTAAAATAGCAATACGCTTCAACCATTTACGGTTACGTACACTTTTCGATCCAGCAAGCTTGCCCATAGTCTTGATTGGGGAGTTACTCAGGGCATGATTGGCCTTGAGACCTGTGTCATTGGCATAGATTTCATCGAAACGCTGGATGATGGCACTGGCATCTGCATTGAGCAGTTTTGCATAGGCACGGTAATAGCCTTTGATGAATGTGGCTTCAGGCAAGGATTTATAGTCATCTTGCTCTAATGCCGTTAATGTTTTAACGGGCATATTCAATACGCTTGCAATTTCTTCAAGTTCTTTCTTTTGTGCAATACGAATTTGACGCAAATACTCACCAGGTCGTTGAATATTTCCTAACGTTGACGATGGCGAGGTTGAGCCAGTTGGCTGATGTGAATTTGGATTTATTTCCATACGGCCTCAGTACTGTACTGTAATTGCAAATAACGTTGATATTCTGGACTCTCAGGAAATAATGCTCGTAATTGATTCACTAACACTTGCATTCCTAATTGATCCGCACTCGCTCGAGCAATGCGTAAACCAATCCAAAGTGCACGTGCACCTTGGTTTTTTTGCCCCACATTACGAACATACTGTTCGTATAGTTGCGATGCATCTCTATTATTTTGTTGCAAATAGAAAATTTCTGCCAACTCTAACATTGAAATAGTTGCATTACGATTTGCTTGTAGCGCTTGTTTGAATGCTTTTTCAGCATTCGCAACATCGCCTAACTTTAAATAGATTCGCCCCAAGTTTTCCAACGATTGAAATCGCTGTTCATAACCTAAGGTTGCACCTGCACGGGTAAATTGCTCAATCGCTTCATTATAACGTTGCATTTGATACAAATATGTACCGTAATTATTACGAGCTTGTGCATTATCTGGTTCTGAAGAAATCGCACGCTTAAAATAAGCATCTGCTTTTTCCATATTAGGTTTACTGCCTTCTTGTTGCAGTAGAATCCCCATCATCATATTGGCGTTTGCATCACGCGAATCAATATTTAAAGCTTGATCAAGAGAACGTTTAGCGGAATCCAAATCACCTGTACGAATATATTCAGCAGCCAGTTGAGAACGAACTTGAACAGCCTTTTCTGGGTCTTTCTTCAACCCTGTCGAAGATTGACAAGCGGTTAAACCCATTACAGTAAACACAACAGTAGTCGTTATAATCGTTTTTAGTCGAGTTGTATTCAACGCTATATCCCCAAGTTTTATCCTTGTGTGCGCAAAATTTCTTGTCGTTGCGCCACTTTCTTCTTCCACTGTTCCGCACGACGCGTACGGTCAGCAACCTGTCCTACCAATTGACCACATGCAGCATCGATATCATCGCCACGTGTCTGACGAATCGTACACACAAATCCGGCGTCAGACAAAGTTTTTTGAAAAGCAATGATACGATTACGACTCGAACGTCCGTAAGGTGCATGTGGAAATGGATTAAATGGGATCAGATTGATTTTACTTGGCAAGTTTTTCAATAATTTTAATAATTGCTGTGCATGCTCAGGCTGATCATTTACACCCTCCAACATCACATATTCGATAGTGACATGGCGACGTGAGCTTTCATTACCATCTTTAGCTAAATAACGTTGGCACGCAGCAATAAGTTGCTGTAATGGATATTTTTTATTAATAGGAACCAATTCATTACGTAGTTCATCATTTGGTGCATGTAATGAAATCGCAAGTGCAACATCGATGTCTTGCGCTAATTGATCAATTTTTGGAACAACACCTGATGTTGATAAAGTTACACGGCGTTTAGACATTCCGTAGGCAAAATCATCTAACATTAACTGCATTGAGCTGAGTACTGCATCGTAATTAAGTAAAGGTTCACCCATACCCATCATGACCACATTGGTTACGGTACGTTCACGCTCAGCAACAGGCACATCTTCCATATAAGAATAATTTGCCATCCACAACTGACCGATGATTTCTGCTGGTGTGAGATCACGTTGGAAACCTTGCTTACCCGTCGAACAGAATGAACAATCCAGTGCACAACCCACTTGTGATGAAATACACAAGGTTTTACGCGCACCTGTTTTATCTTCTGCAGGAATCAGTACGGTTTCAACCAGAGAACCTTCACCATCACCTACACGAAATACCCACTTACGAGTACCATCTTTAGAATAATTACGGTGCACCACTTCAGGTGCTTTGATTTCGCAAATTTTTTCTAATTTTTCACGTAATTTTCCTGAAATATTACTCATTTCAGCAAAATCAGTGACGAAAAACTGGTGTATCCATTTCATGACTTGACCGGCACGAAACTTCTTTTCGCCTAAGTCTTCAAAGAATTTTTCTAATTCGGCTCTGGACATGCCAAGTAAATTTACTTTTTTATCGGCAGCTTGAACGACAGACGTAGTTAAAGACTGTTGTTTTTCATCGACATTCTCAGATGAAACGACCACTACAGAACTCATGTATATTTACCTAAACGATATCAGCGCTAGAAAATGCTGTGTGTTTTTCACACAACTCAATCTATAAAAAATAAAAAACCAGATAAGTAGTATACCACTTATCTGGCTTGAATACTTTGGATTAACGAGTGCGTGGGCAGATCTCGTTATCAGCAAAGAAGTAAGCGATTTCACGCTCAGCAGAAGCAACTGAGTCAGAACCGTGAGCAGCATTTTCGTCGATGCTTACAGCGAAATCAGCGCGGATTGTACCTGGAGCTGCTTCTTTAGGGTTTGTAGCACCTAAGATTTCACGGTGAGCAAGAACTGCATTTTCGCCTTCAAGAACAGAAACAACAACTGGGCCAGAAGTCATGAATGCAACTAAATCACCAAAGAAACCACGTTCTTTGTGCTCAGCATAGAAACCTTCAGCATCAGCTTGAGAAAGGTGTTTCATTTTAGTCGCAACAATTTTTAAACCCGCTTTTTCAAAACGAGCAAAAATGTCACCAATGTGGTTTTTAGAAACTGCATCTGGTTTTACGATAGATAAAGTACGTTCAATCGCCATGATTGACTCCTATTTATGGTGTAAACTAAAAAATTTGCCGCATTATACCGATGTCATCGCCAATAATCAGCTTGAATCTGTAAAAGTTCAGTGATTTCTGATGTTTTTTTAACGAACTTCATCCAACCAAGCCATTTGAATCGCTTCAAGCAAACCTTCCGTCGACTTATTTGGGTCATCATTAAAGTCTGGTAATGCACAAACCCAAGCATGTAAATCAGTAAAACGAATCCATTGAGGATCTACATCTGGGTGTGCTTCAGTAAGTTCGATTGCGATATCAATCGTATCTGTCCAACGTAAGCCCATTTGATAACCTAATTAACAGTTAGTGATTGAGCGTACTTTAACAAATCCCAAGATTTAAAAAATAGTCTTCTATCATTAAAACTCGTTAAATTATTCAAAGAATGATATTGAAGCTTGGTGCCAACAAAATAATACCGCTAGCGACGGATGCACCAATCACCGCCCCGACGATCACATCACTTGGGTAATGTAATCCTAAAATCATGCGGGACAATGCAACCAGAATCGTAAATGGCAACATCAAGATTAATAACAACGGTTGGATATAGCCTAATGTAATAGTAACCATGACCGCATGCAAAGTATGACCTGATGGAAAACTAAAATGATCCAATGGTCGCTCGCCCAGTACAATCACTTGGTGAACTTGATAAGGGCGTGGTCGAGTCGTTTTATGCTTTAAAAACTTATAAATCCCCGTACCAACAGAACCTGCAACGAGCAAATATAGAATTTGCAGACCGTATGCCAAACCTTGTGCGATCCATACTGATAACAACATGACATACCAAAATGGTCCATCACCCAAACGACTAATCGTTTTAAAAAATAAGGCAATGCGTTGTGACTGGGAGAGATGATTAAGGTATACACACCCTTTTAGATCTAGATCGAGTATTTTTATTTTTGCATTTTGAAATTTCATACTTTTCTCCTTTCTGAGGATACTTTAGGTAGAGTTCATAAGAGGTTCCTGCGCTACCTGATAAAGTGCTTGTTCTAATTGTTGTACAGGAAACTGCCAACTGGTTTCCTGTACAGTTTCACTTGCTAATAAACCCATTTTTCTCAGTTCTGGGAGAGCTGGCAAATGACAAATGGATTGGGTTAAATCTGCGGCCTGTCCGAGAGGACTCAACCAACCTGTAACACCATGTTTGACATGCTGATGTGCACATACGTAGTCATAAGCAATCACTGGTAATCCGCTAGCAATTGCTTCTAGCACTACATTTCCAAACGTATCAGCTTGACTAGCAAAGGCGAAAACATCTGCACTTGCATAAGCGGCTGAAAGATTCTTACCACTTAAACTACCAGTAAAAATAATATCTTCTGATATCGCTAATTTACTCAAACGAATACGATCAGGCCCATCTCCAACAATTACAAATTTTGTATTTGCACCTTGCTGTCTCTGCCAAGCATGGAAAGCTTCAATTAAGACATCAATTTCTTTTTCTGGTGATAAGCGTCCAACATACAGCATTACACGGGTATCAGCACCTACACCCCATTGTTGGCGTAATTGCTGTGAACGATGTTTTGGGGAAAACTTCGCAGTATCAACACCTCGTCCAACAACAACTAAAGGACAAGTCACACCAAAACCACGTAGTGCTTGTTCCGTGTATTGACTGGGTACACACGTGACATCTGTACTATTATGGAACCATGTTAAGTAACGTTGAATCGGTTTGACTAAAAAAGCCAAGTCAAAGAAACGGCTAAAATCTTGGAAAGCTGAATGGAATCCACTCGATACGGCGATTTTTTTTGACTTTGCAGCTTGTAGTGCTATTAAACCTAATGGACCTTCAGTCACGATATGCACTACGTCAGGTGCGAACTGCTCAAATGCTTTAGAAACTTTAAGATATTGTGGCCAACCAAATTGAACACTTGGGTATTTTGGAATAGGCTGAGACATCACCAAGCATTCTTGTTCAGGGTTAAATTCTGTACAAATCGTTTTTTGTATAGGCCTGACCAATAGAATTTTATGTCCAAGCCGTTGTAGCCCCTGACATAATTGCATCATAGATAATGCTACACCATTAATTTCTGGTGGCCATGTTTCAGTGACAATTGCGATTCTCAAACGAGGGCGAACTAAATCCCGAAGTTCAGACAATTCATCTTGTTTATTTTTGAGTTGTTTCCTTTTAAAGTAAAATTTAAAACTTTCAGGAAACTGTTCTTGCTTTAGTAGAGATGTCGCGTATGTACTTTGCATATCGCCATCCATTCGTGTCGTTATTTTCATGCTTTTAGCTTATAAATATTTTTTGACACTTTAATGATCAGTGTATGACAGTTTTTTGACAGTCTTAAAATAGAAATGCCCGATTTCAATATGAAAATGGGCATTTAAAAGAGATCACAGGCTAATCAAGCCAAAGGATTATCCACTGCGAAAAGTTGTTGATCTTCTAAACGATAAGCCACCAGTTGTTGCCCCCAAACACATCCACCATCGACATTTTGAATTTGGCGACTAATGGCTTTACCCTGCAAGGCCGCCCAATGTCCAAAAATAATTTGATGAGTTTGTGCAGCCTGACTATCAAACTCAAACCACGGCTGAAAGCCTGTTGGCATCGGCGCATCAAGTGCATCTTTAAAGTCAAACTCTAAACGCCCTTCGGCATCAGTCAAACGCATTCGGGTCAGATAATTGGTAATACAGCGCAAACGTGCCATACCTGTCAGCTCATCTGACCATAAATCAGGTTGTGAACCATACATCTCTGCAAGAAAACTATCTAAAATCGAAAGATCGTCATGACCAACCACCTGCTCGACTTCTTGTGCCAATGCCACAGTTTGTTCGGCATTCCAGATACACGGCACACCTGCATGAGTAATCAGAGTTTGATCATTCGGAGATAAACTTAATGGCTGTTTTCGCAGCCAATCAATCAGCTCATCACCATCAATCGCATCAATCACGTCCTGAGTACGATCTTTATCTTTAACTTTTTTAAAACCACGGGCACAAGCAATGAGGGTGAGATCATGATTGCCTAGTACAGTTGCCGCAGCACCACGATCAGCCAGTTTTTTAATAAAGCGTAATGCGCCCACTGAGTTTTCGCCACGTGCAACTAAATCACCCGCAAACCATAAAAAGTCTTGATCTGGATCAAAGCGAATTTCTTTCAGTAATGCTTTCAGCGCTTCAAAACAACCTTGTACATCACCAATGACATAGTTATAGCGTTTAGACATTAAGACACCATCTGATCAGAAAGTGCGACAAAATCAGCCAAGCTTAAGGTTTCTGGGCGCGCCATCGGATCAACACCTGCTTTTTCAAAGCCATCTTCTGCCAACATCCCTTTTAAGCTATTACGTAAGGTCTTACGCCGTTGGGTAAATACATGGCTGACTAAACGTGACAAAGCTTTTTCATTTTTTGCAATAATTGGCTTAGTTTCATAAGGTTCCAAACGAAATACAGCTGATGTCACTTTTGGTGGCGGATTAAATGAACCTGGCGGCACTTCAAACAAGAAAGTCGGTTTACAGTAATACTGGATCATCACCGATAAACGACCATATTCTTTGGTGTTTGGTGTTGCTGTAATACGATCAACCACTTCCTTTTGCAACATGAAGTGCATGTCTTTGACCTTGTCACCAAACTCCAAGAGATGGAACAACAAAGGCGTAGAAATGTTATAGGGTAAATTTCCCACCACACGTAGTGGACGACCGTCTTGGAACAATTGCTTGAAATCATATTTTAAAGCATCGGCTTCAATAATGGTCAAACGTTCAGGATATGGCACACGTCCCGGTAAACCGGCAGCCAAATCACGATCCAGCTCAACCACGGTTAACGCATCACACTCGCCAATTAAAGGTGAGGTCAATGCAGCTAAACCCGGTCCAATTTCGACAATATTTTCACCCGCACGCGGATTCACTGAACGTACAATTTTGGCAATCACACGTTGATCATGTAAGAAGTTTTGACCAAAACGTTTTCGAGCCTGATGCCCTTCATCTTTAGGGTTTAGGGCATTAATTTGATACATAATAATTCCAACGTGAATAATTTACTCGCCCATTACTGACGAGCTAAATCAAGTGCTAAATCCACTGCAACCTGCAAACTTGATGCTTTTGCCTGTCCAGTGCCTGCAAGAGAAAGTGCTGTACCATGATCGACCGAAGTTCGAATAAATGGCAGGCCTAATGTAATGTTTACTGCTTCACCAAAGCCTTGTGATTTTAACACAGGTAAACCTTGATCGT
Organism: Acinetobacter sp. 5862; assembly: GCF_024494585.1. Taxonomy (NCBI): domain Bacteria; kingdom Pseudomonadati; phylum Pseudomonadota; class Gammaproteobacteria; order Moraxellales; family Moraxellaceae; genus Acinetobacter; species Acinetobacter sp. 5862. Next base: position 3,152 of record NZ_JANHGP010000062.1, on the reverse strand, counting down.
GATACATTGCTAAAACAGCATCTGCATGTTTTAGATTTTCTGGGGTAAATAAGGTATCTGCAGGCAAACAGAGACTCATCCCTATACCTTGTGCACGATAGCTTTCTAGCACTGGATTAATCACGTCGATTTCTTCTCGACCTAAATAACCATCTTCACCTGCATGTGGATTTAAGCCACAGACCAGAATGCGTGGTTGTGCGATTTTAAATTTGCTTTTTAAGTCTTGAATCAGAATATCAATCACTTGATGCAAACGCTCTTTAGTAATCGCATCAGGTACATCTCGCAACGGCAAATGTGTGGTTGCCAATGCAACACGCAATGTTTTAGTCGCCAACATCATCACCACACGATCCACACCTGCAAACTCTTGGTAAAACTCAGTATGTCCGCTAAATAGAATGCCTGCATCATTAATAATCGACTTTTGCACTGGCGCTGTAGCAACCCCTACACTCCGCCCCGACATCGCATAGTCAGCTGAACGACGTAATTGCTCTAAAACATAAGCAGCATTGGCTGAATCTAACTGACCTAAAATAACAGGTTTTGCTAAAGGCACATGCTCAACGAAAAGCTGCCCTGCTAAACTCGACCGTTTTTCGCCCTGAAATGGAATAAGTTCAACATCAATATTTAACTGTTTGGCGCGCTGCTGCAACATCTGGACATCAGCCAAAATAACGATCGGTCGCTCATCAACACGGTTTGCTAGACTTAGACAAATATCTGGTCCAATTCCAGCTGGTTCGCCAGAAGTGACATACAAAGGCAACATGACTCACCAATTCTAATTTTAAGCATTACGTTATAGTTTACCGAAAAAAACAATCCACTCCCCATATAAGCAAAAGTTTTTGAAAAAATATGAAGTGATAATTTACAAGTTGATAAACAATAAATACAATAAATTTATTTTTACCAATAAATACAAGAATATAAACTATAAAAATAGAATTTAAATGCGACTAAAGAAAATCAATCGGAATAACATTAGAGCGATTAGATGCCACAACATAACGCTGATGAAACACTTAAAATGATTATCCATCAAATTCTATTCCCTCTCAGCGCGCCCCTCCTAAATAAGAAGCAATCAAGAAAGAGAATAAAACTAAATAGTGAACAATTTGAAATTTTTAAGGTTTTTTCGCTTTAGGCAGATTTTCAGGCACTAGATTAGAAGGTACAAATTCAACTTGACGAGTCCACGGGTTAATTTTTGGTTGTACCTTTTTCTCAGGTTGAACAACCGCCGTCTCTTCTTTCTTTTCTACCGCAACAACCGCAGCACTACTCGGCTTCTCTATAAATGGATTTGCAATCGGTTCCTTTTTCTCTACAGGTTGAGGCTGCTGCACGAGTTGTGGTTCTTTCTTTTCTGGCAATGGAGGTGTATTTACTGGGTGAGAAGTATAAGGAGATGCTATAGCACCTTGTTTTACAATAGTCTGCGATGATTGTTGATGCAGGGGAGCATTTGCTTGCACTGAAGAACTTGAGGGTTGTGCTAAGGGGTTCGTTTGATCATCTGGTATTTCAAGTGGTTTCATTTCAGCAGTAACCATCATTGCTGGATCAACATGCTCACCACGACTCTCCAAGACTTCAACTTTACGACTTGTACCTTCTTTGGGCTGAAATTCAGAATAATTGGTTACACTGCCCTCATCGACCCATTTGTAGAGGCGTCGTGCATTCGCTTGTGTGGAACAAGCTATTACGCAAATAGCGACTACAATAATGTTTGTAGAAAACGACAATTTCATCAAATTCCCCAAAAGAAGAGGTAAATACTTCTACTTATTTCAAATAATTAATTCAAAAATGATAGGTTAAATACCACCACCTCTCAAGCCAAAAAATGTAGCTAAAAATTAACGGCGATATAGTTACAAAATCGGTCACATTGCAGCAAAATATGACATTAACAATGAATTGTTCTTGTGTGATTTTAGAAATTCATATAGAATTCGGTCTCCTTTTGTTTGGGCGATTCCTTGCTCAAACCAACTATAATAGGTAGTGGTTAATGAAAACTCTCAGCGCTAAGCCTGCTGAAGTTCAACACGACTGGTATGTTGTTGATGCTTCTGGCAAAACTTTAGGTCGCCTTGCGACTGAAATCGCTCGTCGTTTACGCGGTAAGCACAAAACTTCTTATACTCCTCACGTTGACACTGGTGACTACATCGTTGTGATCAATGCTGAACACGTTCAAGTGACTGGTAATAAATCACTTGATAAGAAATACTATCGCCATACTGGTTTCCCTGGTGGTATCCGTGAGACTAACTTTGAAAAGTTAATCGCTCACAAACCTGAAGCAGTTTTAGAAAAAGCTGTTAAAGGTATGTTACCAAAAGGTCCTCTTGGTTATGCAATGATCAAAAAAATGAAAGTGTACGCTGGTAGCGAGCATCCTCATACTGCTCAACAGCCACAAGTTTTGGACATCTAAGGGATACAGCACATGGCTACTAATTATGGTACAGGTCGCCGTAAGACCGCAACTGCACGTGTTTTCTTATCAGCTGGTACAGGCAAACTCGTAATCAACAATCGTACTTTAGAGCAATATTTCGGTCGTGAAACTGCTCGTATGGTTGTGCGTCAGCCTTTAGAGCTTTTGGAAGCAACTGAAAAATATGACCTTTACATCACTGTTAAGGGTGGTGGTATTGGTGGTCAAGCTGGCGCAATCCGTCACGGTATTACCCGTGCGTTGATCGCTGCTGACGAAACTTTAAAACCTGCTCTTCGTCAAGCTGGTTTCGTTACTCGTGATGCTCGTGAAGTTGAACGTAAGAAACTTGGTTTACGTAAAGCTCGTAAACGTCCTCAATTCTCTAAACGTTAATCGTTTTACGAATTGGACAAAAACCTCGGATTTATCCGAGGTTTTTTTATTGACCTAATCATCATATTAAGTTTCTACATAAATCTCATAAACACACTTTAATTGATCATGTTGCCCTGTTTGCTCATCTATACTTTTTAATTCCTCAATATAGTATGAGATGTGAATTTCCTTTCCGACTCGATAATATTTTTTTTGCGACTTAACATTTATAGGACTTACGCATTGACAGATTCAAAAAAGTATTAAAATGCTTTATAAAGTATCTGTGATCAGACGAATTAAACAT
>NZ_JANHGP010000038.1:0-8504 GCF_024494585.1 Acinetobacter sp. 5862 | reverse complement strand
ATGTTTAATTCGTCTGATCACAGATACTTTATAAAGCATTTTAATACTTTTTTGAATCTGTCAATGCGTAAGTCCTAGAAGATATGGAATTTACTTTTAATGGTTTTTATACCCTGATTTCAGCCGTCATTGTGCTGCTGTTAGGGCGTTTTCTTGTCAATCAAATTGATTTCTTGCGTCGTTACAATATTCCTGAACCTGTAGCTGGTGGCTTGGTTGCAGCTATTGTTTCGTTATTGGTACATTCAATGTGGGGTTATAGCATTGTTTTTAGTAGCCAATTACAAACGAGTTTTATGCTGATTTTCTTTGCTTCAATTGGTTTGAGTGCCAATTTTATGAAGTTGAAAGAAGGTGGACTTGGGCTGGTTATTTTTCTGGTCTGTGTTGCTTCGTTTATCGTGGTTCAAAATGCTGTCGGCATGAGCCTCGCAAAGCTTTTAGGTATTGATCCTTTGGTCGGATTGATTGCAGGCTCAATTACTTTAACAGGTGGACACGGTACAGCAGGGGCATGGGGTGAAATTCTTGAAAGCCAACATGGAATTCAGGGTGCATTAGCGCTAGGCATGGCAAGTGCAACTTTTGGTTTGATTATCGGCGGCATCATTGGTGGGCCACTTGCAAAACTATTAATCAACCGTTACAGCCTTGCTCAAGAGCAATCATCCACTGCGATTAAGAATCGTGATACCCATTTAGATCAACACCCTGATGAACTCGCACCATTTGAAAATCCACATCAAGTACGTTTAATTACGGCCGATAATGCGATTACCACATTGGGTATGTTTGCGGCGTGTCTAGCATTTGCTGAGTTTATGACAGGTTATAGTAAAGGCACATGGTTTGAGTTACCAACCTTTGTATGGGCATTAGGTGGTGGTGTCATCCTGCGTAATATTTTAGAAAGCGTATTAAAAGTTGATATTTTTGATCGTGCAATTGATGTGTTTGGTAATGCATCTTTGTCACTTTATTTAGCGATGGCATTGTTGTCATTAAAGTTGTGGCAGTTAGCCGATTTGGCTGGCCCGCTGGTTGTAATTTTGGGTGCACAAACCATTACCATGGCGTTGTATGCAGCATTTATTACTTTCCGCGTCATGGGCAAAAATTATGATGCAGCAGTTCTTGCTGCTGGTCACTGTGGTTTCGGTATGGGAGCAACGCCAACAGCTGTTGCTAACATGCAAGCAATTACCAACATGTATGGACCATCACATAAAGCATTTTTAATTGTTCCGCTTTGTGGTGCGTTCTTTGTTGATTTAATTAATGCAACAGTAATTCAATTAATTTTGAAATTCTTTGCCTAAGTCGGATCAAAAGCCCCATGTGGGGCTTTTTTGGTTCATCGATTGTTATCGTATATGTACGGCCGTACATAAAATATTTTAAAGCGAATAAGTGATGAATGAACAATTAAATGCCACGCTGATGTCGTGGGTACAATTCCTGAATGATCCACTCTGGAATTTTCTGGTCGTCTTATTGGTTGCGGTTGGGGTGTTTTACACATTCGTTACGGGTGCGGTACAGCTTCGCTTGTTCCTGCACAGCATTCTTGTGATGAAGGGAAGCCGTAAAGAGACGCAAGATGAACATGGCATTACTCCATTTCAGGCTTTCGTCACGGGTCTTGCAAGCCGTGTCGGTGTTGGTAACGTTGCTGGTGTTGCCATAGCAATCGCCATTGGTGGTCCTGGGGCTGTGTTCTGGATGTGGTTCACTGCCTTTCTTGGCATGAGTTCTGCATTTGTTGAATCATCGCTTGCCCAGTTGTTTAAGGTGAGAGACCATCAAAACAAGCAATTCCGAGGTGGACCTGCGTACTATATTACTCAGGGCTTAAAACAAAAATGGCTGGGGATTGTTTTTGCACTGTCACTCATTCTGGCTTATGGCTTTGTATTTAATGCCGTGCAGGCAAATGCGATTATTGGGGCAACCTCACATGCATGGGGGTGGGATAAAGCCAATTTTGTATTGGGTCTCGGTAGTCTTAATTTTGAAGTGTCATGGGTTGGTATTGCATTGGTGGTTATGACGGCATTGATCATTTTTGGTGGGATCAAGCGTATCGCCAAGGTTGCTGAAGGTATCGTACCATTCATGGCATTACTTTACATTATTGTGGCTTTGTACATCGCCATCATCAATCTACCAATGTTGCCAGGAATCTTTAAACTTATTTTCACAAAAGCTTTTGAGTTTGAAGCAGCAGCTGGAGGTTTCTTCGGTGCTATGATTTCTATGGCAATGATGATGGGGATTAAACGTGGTTTGTTCTCAAATGAAGCAGGTATGGGTTCAGCACCAAATGCTGCTGCTGCATCAGATGTAAAACATCCAGTAAACCAAGGTTTAGTGCAAATGCTAGGTGTCTTTGTAGATACTTTCGTGGTGTGTTCATGTACTGCGATCATCATCATGGTGTCTGGTCTGTATCATGAAGCTGGCTTTGAGGGCGTGACATTGACCCAAAAAGCATTGGAGAGCCAAATTGGGGGTTGGGGTGGAGGCTTCCTTGCCATTATCCTGTTCCTGTTTGCCTTTACCTCAATTATTGGTAACTATGCCTATGCTGAAAGCAATGTACAGTTCATTAATGACAACCCAAAGGTCATGTTCATTTTCCGCCTGCTGGTATTGGCAATGGTCTATTTCGGGGCGATCACAAGTGTACCTTTAATCTGGTCAATGGCCGACCTTTCAATGGGCTTGATGGCCACCATTAACCTTGTGGCAATCCTGCTGTTAACACCAATGGCACGCATATTGTTGAAAGATTATACCTCTCAGCTTAAAAAAGGGATCAAGGAACCAGAGTTCAAGATTGATCAATATCCTGAGCTAAAGAAAAAAGTTGGTTCAGATATCTGGTGATTTTGATGGAAGCCCCTTTCGAGGGGCTTTTTATCAATATATTGTGGATATATGCATAAAAATTGATACAGCATTTCACCAATAATGGCGTTAAAATTAAAAGATAGAACCACGTAGATATGGCAAGACAGCATATGAAACAGCTTAAATTATTGACGCTTGGACTTTCAATGGTGATTTTGGCGGGTTGTCAAACGACTTCGCATTTAAAACCTTTAGTTGAAGATGCCCAAGTACAAGCAGTTGTTCAGCCCTTTGCACATATTAATCAACAAGAAAAAAGACCCGTTGTTGCCTTAGTACTCGGCAGTGGTGGGGCACGTGGATATGCTCATATCGGCGTACTTGAAGTGTTGGAACAGCAAGGTATTCGCCCTGATTTTATTGTAGGTACAAGTGCAGGCAGTATTGTAGGTTCAATTTATGCAAGTGGTAAATCCGCTACAGAGTTGAGAGATATTGCGCTTAAGCTTAAGGCTACCGATGTAAGAGAAGTGAATATCAGTTTAAAAGGTTTCTTTGATGGTAAAAAAGTTGAGGACTATGTGAATGAGCAAGTCCAAAACATTCCTTTACAGAAGTTAAAAATCCCGATGTATGTGGTTGCAACGGAATTAAAAGACGGCACCAAAACTGTATTCAATTATGGTAATACAGGCCAAGCAGTACGTGCATCTGCTTCGATTCCGAGTATGTTTATACCAACCAAGATCCGTAATGTGGAATATGTTGATGGTGGCCTAGTCAGTCCTGTGCCTGTACAGGTTGCACGGGATTTAGGCGCAGATGTGGTGATTGCAGTGGATATTTTGGCACAACCTATTCATACTGAAACCAGTAATGTTTGGGGGCTATTCAACCAAAATATCAACATTATGCAAGGACGTTTGGCTGAAGAAGAATTGAAAAATGCAGATATTGTCATTCAGCCTGATTTACGTGAAAAAGCGCATATCTTTGATATCAAAGGCCGTGAAATGACTATGCAAGCGGGTATTGATGCTGCAAAAGAAAAACTGGCTAATATTCAATGGGTAATTAAAAGCAAAACAAAGCAAGTTGATTTAAATCAACAGGATTTAGCTTTAAAAATGAGTAGCCTTGAGCCATAGTTTCTGCAAAATATTGAATTAAGGATAGACAGCGATAATGTTTAAGTTCGTCTATCCAGTTGATGTTTATTAAACAAATTGTAAATACGCTACAAAAAGCTATCAAAAAATTGAGAAAACAGGTAAATAACTACCATTCATTAAACTTTTTTATCAGACAAATTTAAGTTTGAAATTATAGGATGACGTTCCAACGTCAATTGCAACACTACAAGGATTGTTAAACGCGATGTTTAAATCTTTTTTTCCTAATCCACGCTTGTTCTTTATTTCAGTCGTTGTGTGGTTAGCACTGAATATGCTGCTTTGGTATACAGGTGGTCATAGTTGGGGTGAATATCTCGGTTTTCCTAAAGGTTATGCTGATGCTGAACTTTCGGTCGGGGTCAGCCGTTTTTGGGAATCTTCATCACTTTGGTTCTATTTGTGGTTTATAGTTGCTACAGGGTTATTTGCAGGATTCTGGCGATTTTTTTCTGATAACAAGTGGCAAAACTGGTCAATATTGGGATCTGCATTCATACTGTTTAATATCTGGTTTGCAGTACAGGTGAGTGTTGCTGTCAATGCTTGGTATGTTCCATTCTGGGATTTGATTCAGAGAATGTTGACCAATAGTGGTGGGAATATTGCTGATTTATATAGAGAATCAATGGTGTTTTTATATATTGCAATGGTTGCAATTACTCTTGCCGTCGTAAATTCTTTTTTTACCAGTCATTATGTATTCCGTTGGCGGACAGCAATGAATGAATATTATACTGAACACTGGCAGCAGTTACGTCATGTAGAAGGGGCAGCGCAACGTGTGCAGGAAGATACCATGCGGTTTGCTACGATTGTGGAAGATTTAGGGGTTGAGTTTGTAAAGTCTGTGATGACACTGATTGCTTTTTTACCCTTATTATTTCAGCTTTCAAAACATGTTCCTGTGATTCCATTGGTTGGAGAGTTACAATATTCTTTGGTCTGGGCTGCCATTACATGGGCAATTTTCGGTACAGTTTTACTCATGGTGGTAGGTGTTAAATTACCAGGACTACAGTTTAATAATCAAAAGGTTGAAGCAGCATATCGTAAAGAATTAGTTTATGGTGAAGATCATGCTGATCGTGCACAACCTGCAACGTTAAAAGAGCTCTTTGGACGTGTTCGCAAAAACTATTTTCGATTATATTTTCACTATACGTATTTTAATTTAACCGCCTCATGGTATGGTCAACTTGATGTGCTCTATAGTTTAGTCGTCTTATTTCCTGCAATTGCGGGGGGGTTATTAACACTCGGTTTAATTAATCAGATTCGTGGTGTCTTTATACAAGTTGGGACATCTTTCCAGTATCTTGTTAGTTCATGGAAAACGATTATTGAACTGTTATCGATTCGAAAACGTTTAAAAGCGTTTGAATCCATTCTTGATAGGGATTAAGTTCTGTATCAATAAAAAACCTGCAACTAGCAGGTTTTTTTGTGTCCATGATTTGATTAATGAATCGCGTTGTAAAAGTTTAGAATAGCTCCAACCAAATGCTGTTGTGATTGATCAATGGTGACTTTGATTTCTCTAAAGTTAAACGTATCTTCATCTTGATATTTGGTTACGCCATGTGTTTTGTTCTTCAGCTTAGGAATCTGATAACTAAAGAAAGCGATTTGTTTTGAAGGGTGTACGATCTTTAGTAATTTAAGCGGATCTTGATAACTACCGTATTCATATTCCACACTTTGTTTTAAAAGATGTGGAAAATAAAGCGTCGCATTTGGCATGCCGCAACCTACACAAAATGATTTTAAATTTGACCAAACTCAGTTTGCTTTAAGCTCATATCTTCTGCAATAAAATGACATATGACAAGTGTAGATCAGCCCTTTAAACTGTTTTCAAGTTTGATAATAAATATGAGTAATACAGAATGATACCAGTGAAGAATATACTTTCAGTTTGCTGCTTTATGGCACTCAGTTCTACTAGCTTCGCACAAGAAATCAAAGGGATTTCCTTTAGTCATCAGGAATGGGAAATATACTGTAGCAATACAGGAACCTGCCGAGCAGCAGGCTATCACAATGAATCCAGTGATGATTATCCAGCATCTATCCTATTAACACGTCAGGCGGGCAAAGCTCAGCAAGTCACAGGTGAGTTTGCTTTGGGTGATGGGTTTACCGAACCTCAAATTCCTAAAAATCAGCTTAAAAATATTCATTTTTATATCAATGGCAAGGATTTAGGGCTTGTCTTGGTGGATGGCACTGAATTCCCTCTTGTGGGTAGATTGACCACAACACAGGTGAATGGATTGTTGCAACAGGCTAGTGGAAAAGCAGATATCGTATTTAAAAATAACCGACTGCAATGGAATATTTCGGATGCAGGCATGACCGCAAGCTTATTAAAAATGGATGATTTTCAGAAACGTGTTGGAACAATAGGGGCATTGGTCAGGAAAGGAAAAATAAACGAAGCAAAAGTTTTAGCGGCTCAACCGAAATTGCTGGTGAAACAGGTTAAAACAGCCAGCAAACCTTATTTAACTCTACAGCCTAATAATAAGCAGTATCAGTCAGTGTATAAATCATTGATGGCAGCACAACCTACACCCAAACAAGATGGTTTTTGTGAGGGAGTTTATACGAGTGATGGCGTAAAAACTCAGTCGATTGAACTCTACAAATTAAGCAATAAAAAAGTATTGGCAACGACTCTGTGCTGGCGTGGAGCATATAATGAGGGGTATGGAGCTTGGGTGCTGGATGAGTCTTTAACAGGAAAAGCAATTTTTGTGACCGAACATGCCTCAGATTTTGGGGATGGGATAATCAGTAGCTCACAAAAAGGTCGTGGTATAGGGGATTGTTGGTCGAGTGATGAATGGGTCTGGGATGGTCAGAAATTTGTACATACCAAAGATATGTGGACAGGCATGTGTAAAGGGCTTGCTGCGGGCGGAGTATGGGAACTCGATAAAATTGAAGCCGTTGTAAAATAAAGCGTTACGCCAATAAAAATAGCCTAAGGAAATATCATGCTGAATCATAAAATTCATTTACGTGGGCTGATTTTAACGGTTTCATTCAGTTGTTTTAGCACTTCAATTATTGCTGCGCCGTTGCAAATTTTAGAATTTAAAAAAGGGCAACTCAGCCAAACGGAACAGACACAGCTATGTGAACAGGTGAAAGACTTATGTCAGCAGCGTGCGCAATGGCGTAGTTTAAAAGCTACTGACCAAAGTTTATGGTTATTGTCAGATGGAAATGTTGCTCAATTTGGCATCTCGACCACTGGATTTAAATTGTTGCAACAGTGGCATATTCAATTATCTCCTGCGGATGAAATGGCAAGATCGGGGCAATATGTTTTTCCTAAGCTATTTCCTATGGATCCAAATCGTTATGCCATTGCAGTGATTGATACCTTTTCGGAAATGTATTCGGGTGGTGGAGCAGGAATTGAACGTGCCAGCTTTTACGAGTTAAAGGAATCAGGCAAAACACATCGTTTTATTGAAAATTATCCGTTTAGTTTTAATCGTATGATTCGGGCGTGTTTCTCAGAACAGGATTATGAAAGTTCTAGAGGCAAATGCCATGATGAAGATAGTTTGAGTCTGGATATTCGTCCAATTAAGCCGATGCTTTGGCAATTCCGTTATCGTTATAGTTTGGATGTATCGCCTGCATCGGATTCAGGTGAGAAATCATTTAAGGGTAGCCGAAATCTCAATATTGACTTAAACAAAGTATCAAAGCAGCCAAATATTCCTGCAAACTGGGATTATCAAGGGCAAGGCTAAGTTAATTCGGTTTTAGATTTTGCTAAAGCTTTAAGTCCGTGGACTTATGCAATTTACAGCGTCATAACAGATGATTTGTATAGTGCGTGGTACACAAAGAGACTGATTGCTTTTTGGAACTGTGCTTATGTCTCATACTATTTATACCTCATCTCGCCGTAAATTTTCTCATTTGAGCCGTTCTGTAATCATGGCTGCGGCTGTGTTGGGAACAACCCAAGTGGCAATCGCAGGGCCAACCGTTGATCAACTGAGTGATTGTTTGGTGAAAGCCACGACGGCAGCGGATAAAACCACAGTTTTACAATGGACGTTTACCGCTTTGGCAGCGCATCCTGATTTAAAGGGTTTTAGTAGCGTTACACCTGAGCAGAAAACGCAGTTGGACCAGAAGTTAGCACAGGTGTTACAGCGTGTGATTGTGGATCAGTGTTCGACACAGACTAAGTCTGTGATTCAGGCTGAGGGGATTCAAGCGGTTGGAGAGGCTTTTCAACAGTTAGGGCAAAGTGCGGGTGAGGATATTGTCAAAGATCCAGCGGTCAGACAGCAGTTGCAAGGTACCTTGCGTTATATTGATTTAAATAAATTGGTCACCACATTTTTAACGCCTGATATTTGGAATAAGTGTAAGCATCCGCTGAACCCCATGCCTATTTTTTAATTCGGTTTAGGTTTCCAGCGGTGTGGCAGTAATTCTTCAATC
>NZ_JANHGP010000063.1:0-10030 GCF_024494585.1 Acinetobacter sp. 5862 | reverse complement strand
TCATTGATGACTTTATTCTCGATAAAAATCATCTCCTACCACAGAGAATCTATAAATAATAGTGCGTAAGTCCTAATCAATTAGATCGCTTCAATTCATCTTGGAACTGCGTATTTTTCGACAAAAAAACTGTGTTATTGTGCACAAATCGGACAATTTATCTTACAATGTCAATGACATTTTTTGAATCAAGCTCGCAGATGGAACAGAAAAAAAGTACACAAAAGCGCAATCAACTGCTGAATGCTGCCCTCGATGTTTTTTCCGTCTATGGATTCAGTGGAGCTAGTCTAGATGAGATTGCCCAGCTCGCAAATATGCATAAATCCAATATTTTCTATTATTATGAAAATAAAGAGTCACTTTATGTTGAAGTACTGACAACCGTACTGCAAAAATGGCTCGCTCCTTTACAAACCTTAGAATCAGAACTTGAGCCAACTGAAGCTCTGACTCACTATTTAATTCAAAAAATTGAAAGCTCACGTGATCAGCCAAAGGCTTCTCGTTTATTTGCCCTCGAAATTATTCAAGGTGCGCCGCATATTTTACCAATCTTAAAAGGCCCTTTGAAAAAGCTATTTAAGCGTAAAACCAAGGTGATTCAAACTTGGCAAGAGCAAGGTAAATTGTCGGCAGAGATTGACCCTGAATTGTTGATTCTCAATATCTGGGCAATCACTCAAAACTATGCTGATTTTTCGACGCAAATAGAAATGGTTACGGGTAAAACTTTACGTAACCGTAGCATGTTTCAACGCACGGTTGAGCACACTGTGCATATGATGTTATACGGCGTATTACCACGTTAAATTTTCTTTAGTTACAAGCTTTAATTTTAGCGATTGGCGTACACAAAAAAAGCGACTGTGTTAGTCGCTTTTTTCTTGCTAAATAATTAAGGCGATTATTCAACTGAGCTAATCAAAAGTATAGAAAATTGATTAATAAACATACATGAAACGTGAAAGATCAAGAAAAACCGTTCCAGAACGCCGTTTACTGAAAAGAATTTAGTTAAGATATTGATAATAAAAGAAAAATTAAAGAATTTCGCATAAGGTGTATTATGTTAATTTTAGATAAACTTAATTTTTAATATCCATATAGCAGCTTTAAACAAAGTTAAAGAGTTAGACCGACCACATACCCGAATTGTCACTTAAATTTGTTTAGCTTGGAGAAACTCTATATTTAAAAGCTTCATGCAAAAAAGCCGAAAAGAATCAAAACCGTGTGTTAGCATTATGGAAATAATAGTAGCGTTTTTGGTCTCTAAGATTTTTTTGAATCGAATATCATTGACTTAAGTCGTTATTCGTAACAGCGCTCTCAGGCCGATACAATTCTGTCTTTCCCCGCATTTTTAGCTTCATATAGAGCTAGATCAGCTCGTTTGATAGTGTCTTTGTATGAACGATCTTCCGGCACTATAACTGTCACCCCAATACTAACCGTGACAACTGAACTGTCCACTGAAAACTGGCTTAACTCTTTTTTGGAACTGTCATGTATACGCTTGGCAAACTGAATTGCCTGCTCATGCTCAGTATTGGGCAAGGCAACCACAAACTCATCACCACCCAAGCGGCAGGCACAATCAGTCTTCCGTAGTGTTGAGCGAAGAATGTTAGCTACTGCAAGAATCGCCTCATCGCCCACGTGATGCCCCTTGCCGTCGTTGATTTTTTTTAGGTTATCAAGATCCAACATCAAGATGGAAGTTGGCACTGAATACCGTACGTATGACTCATAGTCTAGCGTCAACTCATGCTCTAGTTTTCTTCGGTTGAAAAGGCCAGTTAGCTGATCGGTATCGCCTAGTTCTCTCAGTCTGATTTCCAGGTCGTGTCGCTTTGAAATATTACTTGCGACCCAGAGCACCACATCTTCGTCGTCCACAGAAAAACTCAGTGCCTGGATGCGTCCTTCAAACCAAATCGGTTTTTCAGGACCATGATCGGGTAGACCTTTTACATCACTGTTGCTCAATTCGTACTCTTCGATGATTAGTTCTCCAGACTCCAGAGTCCGGCCAATCTGTTCAAGAAACCAGTTGGCCTTATCAGGCTTGATTAAATCCGAAATATACAGACCAACGAGACCGGAACCATCGTGATAATAGCGCTTATCACGACCACCAAATACCGCAACGTACTTTCCACTTCGGGACAAGATAAAGGCAGGGTCAGGTAATGTATCAAGAACTATGGACATCTGCTCAATGTTAATCATGAAGCACTTCTTCTGCTTGATTTACAATAATTAACACATTACTCAAATAAAAATAAAATGCACGTATTTTTTGACCAAAAGCTACTACTACTGGCTATTTGGTGGGTACTGTTGGGTAATCCTCCCATAAATAACCGAAGTTAAAAGTAGAGGTACACATAAGTTAAAATTTTATAGAATTGCTTGAGTGTAAAATCTCTAATTAGCATGTATTGAAAACATGTATATTTATCTAAAAAGAGAACTATTTAACATAATGGGCATTATGCGAACTCAACACAAAATAACACTTTAGTTTCAACAACTCACCCACCACAAATAAGTCCACTAATTACATACCACAGTATTCAACCATTGCATTTAAAAATGGGCTTGATACAGCGCCAATAATTTCTGTGCCCCCATCAGCAGATTCTCTTCCCAATCTAAATGAGCCGTATCATTGGCACCATCTGTAATATATTTGACTGAAATCAAACGCACCCCAAGCTTCTGGCACACTTTGGCGAGGGCATAGGCTTCCATGTCCACCAGATTACAGGATACTTTTGGCTGTCCTGTTTCAAAGGAGTCACCTGTACCACAGATCCCTTTAGGTAAATGTTCAAAATGCGGCTGAACATGGATTTCGGCAGGAATGTCCTCATCCATCGGTGTCACACCTACGGCAAAACCCAGCGGTGACACATCCATGTCCCGTTGTACAAAAGTAATCACCTCAACCAGACTATGTGCATCGAAGTGCGAACTGCCTGCACTGCCTAAATTGATCAGCGTTTTGCATCCCGTATTTTGAATCACCTCAAATGCCTTGAATGCTGCATTAATTTTGCCAATGCCACTATAGTGAACCTGAATGCCTGCCTGCTCAAACAGACCCTTTGATTCATTCGGCAATGCCATGATTAAAGCAATATCAGACTGCATCGTGATCATCCAACAATTTAAAATGCGTAGTGTAGCGAATTATCCACCAGAATAAAGCGGGCTAAGCAATCATCCTAAAAAGCCTTTCTCCGAATTTTTTACTGATGAAAAACACAACAACAAGACGAAACGCTGAGAATATGGCAATATATAGCCTTTGCAAAATCACTGTATTTAACGCCCATGAAGTTGCTTCGTCTCAACGCATTATCGCCAGATTTTCAGTTACCGCCGACTGCGGTAACGATTGGCAATTTTGATGGTGTCCATCTTGGTCATCAAGCGATGATTGCCCAACTGAAAACATTGGCTGATGCCAAAGGCTTAAAAACATTAGTGATGATTTTTGAGCCACAACCGCTTGAATTTTTTAAAGCTTATGATGCACCTCCTCGCATCAGCTCGCTCAGAGAAAAAGTAGAATATTTAACTGAACTCGGTGTGGACTACATTGCAGTTGCGAAATTTGACCAATATTTTAGAAGTTTAAATGCCACTGAATTTGCTGATCTACTTAAATTAAAACTCAATGCACAAAGCTTAGTGCTAGGTGATGATTTTCATTTTGGCAAAGACCGCCAAGGCAACAGCGAATTTTTACGCGATTATGGCTTTGACGTGACCAATTTAAATACCGTCGCTTTAAATGGTGAACGTGTCAGTTCAACCCGTATTCGTCAAGTTCTACAAGAAGGTGATCTGGCATTAGCAGCCAAACTCTTGGGCCGTCCTTATAGCATCACAGGCCGAGTGCAATATGGAGATCAGATTGGTCGAACCCTTGATTTTCCAACCATTAATGTGCGTTTAAACCGTCACAAACCCTGTTTAAACGGGATTTATGCGGTGGATGTGGTCTGTGAAAATGCATCATTAAATGCAAAAGTAAAACATTCAGATCCTACCCTCAACGGGATAACAGGCTATCAAACTGACAGTTTGTTTGGTGCAGGTCATGTCGGGACACGCCCAGCCATCAAACAAGACCAACCAGAATGGCGATTAGAGGTACATTTCCCTGATGTTTCTGCTAATCTGTATGGCTTATTGATGCGGGTAACTTTTCTTCACTATCTACATGGTGAACTGAATTATCCTTCGCTTGAAGCACTCAAAGCTGGAATCGATGATGATGTGCAAAAATTACGAGACTATCGTGAACGCACACCAGAATTTCCTTTTTAAATTTAAATTTCATTTGTAATACATGTCAGTTTAGACTGATAAAACTGGAAGAAAACTTGCATGAGCGATAAGCAAACTCCTGAAAATGCAGTGGATTATAAAGCCACACTCAATTTGCCAGATACTGAATTTGCCATGAAAGCAAATTTGGCTGTGCGTGAAGCCAAATGGTTAGAAGAGTGGTATGCCGACAACATTTATCAGCAGATTCGTGCATCGCGTATTGGCAAGAAAAAATATGTGCTTCATGACGGTCCTCCATATGCCAATGGTCAAATCCATTTGGGTCATGCAGTCAATAAAGTCCTCAAAGACATTATTATTAAAAGCCGTGTTATGGATGGCTTCGATGCGCCATACGTACCAGGTTGGGACTGTCACGGTCTGCCAATCGAACTGAAAGTAGAAGAAAAAGTCGGTAAAGTGGGCGTTAAAGTTGATGCCTCAACTTTCCGTAAAGCCTGCCGTGAATATGCCTACATCCAGGTTGAATTACAGAAAAAAGACTTCGTGCGCATGGGCGTGTTTGGTGATTGGGATAATCCATACCTCACCATGAACTTTAAGCAAGAAGCAGACATTGTTCGTTCGCTTGGCGCAATTGCCAAAGCAGGTCATATCGAACCCGGCTTAAAACCTGTGAACTGGTGCTTGGATTGTGGTTCTGCGCTCGCAGAAGCTGAAGTTGAATATGAAGATAAAAAGTCTGATGCGATTGATGTTGGCTTTACAGTTGTTGATCTTAAAGATTTAAGCAGCCGTCTTGGTGTTGATGTCCAAGATGTGACGGATATTGTGATCTGGACAACCACACCTTGGACGTTACCTGCCAACCAAGCCGTTGCACTCCATGCTGAAATTGACTATCAATTGGTTCAAGTGACAACTGAGCATGGCAAGCAAAACTTTATTCTTGCCAAAGATCTGGTTGAATCTGCAATTGAGCGCTATAAGCTTGAAAATCCAGTGGTACTGGCTGATTTTAAAGGTTCAGCAATCGAGAATGTCTTATTACAACATCCTCTGATTACTGATCGCCAAGTGCCTGTTATTTTAGGTGAACACGTTATCGCAACCAGCGGTACAGGTGCAGTACATACCGCTCCTGGACACGGTGTGGACGACTATAAAGTTGGCTTACAGTACAACCTAAAAGTCGATAATCCTGTCGGTGGTAATGGCGTATATTTACCAACTGCACCGATTTTTGCGGGTGAGCATATTTACAAAGCCAATCCAAAAATTATCGAAGCTTTGGGTGCTGTCGGTCGTCTATGGGCGCATCAGCCAATCAAACACAGCTATCCACACTGCTGGCGTCATAAAACCCCAATTATCTTCCGTGCGACACCTCAATGGTTTATCAGCATGGATGCTAAAGGTTTACGTCAGACAGCCTTGAATGCGATTGAAAATGACATCGAGTTTGTCCCAGATTGGGGTAAAAATCGTATTCAATCGATGATTGAAGGACGCCCTGACTGGTGTATCTCACGTCAACGGACTTGGGGTGTGCCAATCCCATTCTTTGTACACAAAGATACCAATGCTTTGCATCCTCGTACGCCTGAATTGATCGAAGAAGTCGCTCAACTGATCGAACAAGAAGGGATTGATGGTTGGTATAACCGTGATGCGAGCGATTTTATTGGCGCAGATGCTGAACAGTACAATGCCGTACGCGATACACTTGACGTTTGGTTTGACTCAGGTACTACACATTATGCAGTGTTGCGTGAACGTGAAGAGTTACAAGACCCTGCAGATTTGTATCTTGAAGGTTCAGACCAACATCGTGGCTGGTTCCAATCGTCATTGTTAACTTCAATTGCGATTAATGAACGTGCACCGTATAAAGGTCTACTCACTCACGGTTTCGTCGTGGATGAGAAAGGTCGTAAAATGTCTAAGTCATTAGGCAACATCATCACCCCACAAGACATCATCAAAGATATGGGTGCAGATGGTTTACGTTTCTGGATTGCTTCGGCTGACTATCGATATGAAATGACCGCAGGTAAAGAAATCTTTAGCCGTGCGTCTGATGGTTATCGTCGTATCCGTAACACGTTACGTTTCTTGTTGGCAAACTTAAATGGTTTCAAGCCATCAACAGATGCTTTACCTGTAAACGAATTGATCGCATTAGACCAATACATCTTGCAACGTGCTGCTGAAGTACAAAAAACCATTCAGCAAGCCTATGAAGAGATGAACTTCCACATTGTAACTAACGCATTGACCAATTTCTGTATCAATGACTTAGGTGGTTTCTATCTCGACATCATCAAAGATCGTCAGTACACCACCAAAGCGGATTCACAAGCTCGCCGATCAGCACAAACTGCGCTGTATCATTTAGTACAAGCTTTTGTGCGCTGGATGTCACCAATCCTGAGCTTTACTGCTCAAGAAGCTTGGCCATTGATCCCAGAGCAAACTGAGAAATATGTATTTACTGCTGAATGGTATGACATCCCAACGGCATCAACAGCAAACTTGCTTTCAGAAGCAGATTGGCAAACATTGATTAGCGTAAAATCAGCAGTAAATAAACAGATTGAAGCAGCACGTAACGCTAAACTTGTTGGTAGTAACTTATCTGCAAAAGTTGAACTTTGGGCAGATGAAGCATTACAAACATTATTAAATCAGTTGGCTGATGAATTACGTTTCGTCTTGATCACGTCTCAAGTCATCGTTTACCCGTATGCTGAACAAGGTGAAAACACGGATCTCTCAGGATTACGTGTCAAAGTTTCTGCGGCTGATGGTGAAAAATGTGTACGTTGCTGGCATGTATTGCCAGACGTGAATACCCACGTTGGTCATACTGGTTTATGCGCTCGTTGTATCGTCAACGTCACTGGCAGTGGCGAAGTGAGAAAGTATGCCTAATACACAAGCAAAAAAAGGCTTGTTCCAGTTTTATCCTCATAATCTCATGTGGCTTGGACTTTCAGTCCTTGCCATTGTGTTAGATCAATGGACAAAATGGATTGCAAGTACACACTTAAACTATGCCGATCCTGTTCCTGTATTACCTTTCCTGAATTGGACATTACTGCATAACTATGGTGCTGCATTCAGTTTTCTCTCTGATGCTGGTGGCTGGCAACGTTACTTTTTTACTTCTTTAGCAGGCTTTGTCTCGATTATCTTTATTTTTTGGTTAATGAAAATGCCAAAAAAAATGATCATCCTTCCGATGGCAATTGCATTAATTCTCGGTGGTGCTATAGGCAACCTCATAGACCGCGTCTCATTGGGTTATGTCGTTGACTTTATTCATGTCTATTATCAAGACAGTCACTTCCCTGCTTTTAATATTGCAGATAGTGCGATTACCTTAGGAACAATCCTGCTACTTATTGATACTTTCTTCCTTGAAAAGAAACGTATCCAAAATGCGGAAACAAAAAATGTCTGAAATTATCCAACCAAACGAAGAAATTCGCATTCAAGATGGCTCAAAAGTCGACTTACATTTTTCTGTATCCATTGAAAATGGTGTTGAGATTGACAATACACGTAATCGTGAAGAACCCGTCAGCCTCGTAATTGGTGATGGTAACTTACTGCCAGGATTTGAAAAGGCATTGTTTGGTTTACGTGCAGGCGACCGTCGTACTGTACATTTACCACCTGAAGATGCGTTTGGTCCTTGGAATCCTGAAAATATCCAAATCTTCGATACTGTAAAGTTTGAGCAACGTCCGATCGTTGGTCATATGATTGAGTTTGAAGATAAAGCCAAAGCGACCTTGTTCGGTATCGTAAAATCCGTCAATGATGACACTACAGAAATTGATTTTAACCATCCTCTTGCTGGTAAAAATATTACCTTTGAAGTAGAAATTTTCAGAGTCACACCGGCTGGTCAGCAAGGCATCAAATTGATGTAACAAAAAAGCTCTCAAATGAGAGCTTTTTTTTACGCTAAAGAAAAGTATAAGATCATTAAAAGTATTCATTTTTAAAATCAAAGCAATAACACAGGAATTTTACTATGCTCATTTATATTATTGTTGGTAGTGTTCGCGAAGGCCGCACGGCAATTAAAGTGGCCAATTGGGTACTACAAGCAACCACTGAACTCGCATTAAAAGATATTCAAACCGAAATCATCGATCTTAAAGAGTGGGACTTACCTTTATTTGCAGGTGCTCATCCTCCAGCTTCTGGTATTTATGATCAACCTAAACAACAGCAGTGGGCAGATAAAATTGCGCAGGCACAGGCATTTATCTTGATTAGCCCTGAATATAATCATGGCTATAGTCCAGCACTCAAGAATGCCTTGGACTATCTCGGTAAAGAATGGCAAGGCAAATCTGCTGCTTATATTGGATATGGTTCAACCAATGGCTCACGTTCAATTGATCAAATCCGTCAGGTAGGTACACAACTTGGGCTGGTTGATTCTAATGCGGTTCTTGAAATCCGAGATATTTTTAAACGAAACCAAACAGAAACTTTTGAGGCAAATGAATTTGAAATTAAGACACTCAAAGCCATGATTGAAAAGCTACAAAAATATCATGTGCGATAGATGTCAGCTCAAACCTACAATAATCAGCGTCTTTAACCAATATACTGCCATCAACTTTAGCTTTAATCTATCAATCATAGAGAGACAGGAAGTCTCATTCAGAACAACAGGATGTAGTTGTTTAAAGGAAATAAACGACAATAAACTGAATATGAAGAAGCCCCCTCAGGATGAAGGGGCTTCTTTTTGTTTATCATTTTTATATATGATTTAAAGACTTTTAAGATACGTAATCACTTACATATGTTCTGCCCTGCGACCTCGCTCTGACCTTTATCACAGATTGAGGTAACTGCTTATTTTGGAGCTTTTCTCCATGGTTGTACAGTTGATCCAACAGTCGTATGGAGAAAAGTACACATCTCAGAATCTATTGCTAAACACGTTTGATAGATTAACTGACAATATGTATTTAACTCTGTAATTGTTACATAATCTGTAAAACGACCATTATGAGCTATATTACCTCTAAGAGTTACAAAATCATCTATATCATTTTTGCCATTCGGCCATTTAGATACAACATCTGAAAAACCTAAATAATTTTTAAATAAAATTTCCAACTTCGCTGCTTTTGGAGTATTTAACGCTTTAACTTCATTACAACAAGCTGCATCATAAACCGATCTCCATCTCAAACCTGACATTTCCAATGGCTTCAAATCATGCCTAGCTTCTTTAACATGTTTAGCCAAATGTTTTTGAACATCAATTGGCAAATTAAAGGGGCTATCTAATTTGTTTGCCAAATATCTAGCCGACTCTATAATCAAAGATTCATTATATAACTCCCAACATGCACATAACATTACTACGCCACTGTGTGTCAAATGACCTAGTGCTCGCTTTCCTCTATGATTGGGGCTAATTTCATTATGAGATTCAATCAATCTATAAACATCTATCATATTCACTCTAAAATGTTTAAAAGCTTGTGATGGCATATTTAATTCTCCTTATGATAATACCTTTTATTAATTCAATCGGTTTTTATTGCACTTCTCTTTCTTCAGAATAAAAAACACCCCTAACCGTTAGGTTAGGGGTGTTTAGTATTTAAAAGCTGGCGATGACTTACTCTCACATGGCAAGTGCCACACTACCATCAGCGCTAAGAGGTTTCACTTCTGA
>NZ_JANHGP010000039.1:0-11221 GCF_024494585.1 Acinetobacter sp. 5862 | reverse complement strand
AGGGCGCTTAGCTCAGTTGGTAGAGCGTCTGCCTTACAAGCAGAATGTCGGCGGTTCGATCCCGTCAGCGCCCACCATAATTTTTCTTCTAGTTCAAGTCCTTGTAATTTATATAGAATTGTTTTATTATTAGCGTCAATAATGATTCTAATATTGAACTATTTTATGAAAAATCCATATCAACGCAAGGCTGCGTCGAAATCACAAACAACAAATTCTAGTTCCTCACCAAAAGATATTTATCGTCAATTTATTCAAAATATTATTATACAAAGGCAAGTTATTGCGCTTTATCATGATGGGTGGGCCTTATGTTCAACCCCATCTGGTCAACACGCATTATCGATTTGGCAAAATAAAGGTTTGGCAAAATTATTGATTAAAGATAATTGGGCTAAATACGAGATTCAGGAAGTATCACTGTGGGTTTTCATTGAAAAGATGATTCCTTTTTTAAAAGAAAATAATACGATTCTATCTTTAGACCTTACCCCAGAGGGTAACAATCTATTGGTTTCACCTGATACTTTTTTATTGGATATTAAAAATTTCCTTTACCAAATTTATTTACAACGACCAGATGTATTTGCTGAGTTAAAGTTACCTTTGCCTAGAGATATTCGTCTACACAATTAAATGAGATAAATTGATTGGGGGACAACCCCAATCAATATTCATTCAGAAGCCAACCACTGGCATAAGCAAAGTATTCTCTCAACCATGCATTATAGCGTGTGGTCACTGGTGTCGTTGCGCCAAGCATAATGATATTACGATAGCCTTGTTTCTTCGCGATGGCGGCGGCGCGTAATGTGTGGAAATCGCTGGTTACAATCGCGATCGGTTGATGGATGTCAATCTGTTGTGTCTGTAATAAGTGTTGGCTATTTCTAAGATTTAGCTCCGTACTCGTGCTTTTATCTTCCAAGATGATCTGTGAGGCAGGAATATGATAGTGCTGCTGTACATAACGTGACATGACAATCGCTTCACTATCAGTTTCACCAAAATCAATACCACCTGTCATGACTAATTTGGCATGAGGTTGTGCGAAAGCTACAGGGGCAGCACGCTCTAAGCGTTTCGCCAATGTGGCAGAAGGTTGTCCATTTTCAACGCCACTGCCTAACACAATAATGGCTTTAACCGTAGGGATATTTTGAGTTTTGGTATTATTGTCTGAAATGTAATTAAAGAAATAGCCTAAGCTAACGACCCAAATCCAAAAGCACAACCAGCCGAAGCGCCAAATTGAATGCAGACGAAAATGATAGAAGAAGAAACGTTCGATATGATAATAGAAATAAGCATAGAGACAAAAAAATAGCCCAAGTAGTAGCGGTAGTACTGTTCCAATATGAATCTTTTTAAAGGCGATTAGAATAGCGCCATCTAAGAACAGAATTGAACCGATAAGGGCTAAAACAAGACGAACCCATGAACTTATTTGCATAATCTTAATTGTAGTCAATTTGAATCGTGCTCAGTGTATGCAAAATTCTAAGAAAGGCAAATTCTCTTATGTTTTGATGAAAAAAACGAGTGGCTGGCACTCGTTTTTAGATATCAAAAGGGTTTAATAAACGTCTCGACGATAACGTCCAGCTTGTCTTAATTCATCTAGTTTTTCTTCGCTGAGAATATCTGTCAATGCTTGATCGACTCCTGAAGCCATGCCTTCGATACTACCGCAGACATAAATCACCGCACCTTGATCAATCCATGTGATCAGTTCATCAGCATTGCTTCTCAAAATATCTTGTACATAGATGCGTTGTTCCTGATCACGAGAGAAGGCGAGGTCCAAACGTTGCAAGCTTCCCATATTCAACCACGCTTGAATGGTTTCTTGATAAAAGAAATCATGTTTGCGTTGACGTTCACCGAAGATCAGCCAATTGGCTGTATAGTTTTGTCGATTACGTTGCTGTAATAAACTCATCAAGCCTGCAATGCCTGTGCCATTACCAATACAGATAATTGGACGGTTATCGTCAATCAGATGGAAGGACTCATTGGTCCGAATATGCAGGGCAATGGTCTGCTGCAACTGAGCAAATTCAGTGAGCCAACCTGAGCCAAGACCAAGTTGATTCTGTTCATCACGTTTTTGACGAACCACCAGTCTTAGGAGTTGTTGCGAAGGAATACTGGCAATCGAATATTCACGTGTAGGTAGGGTGGGTAGTTGTTCAAGTAAATCTTCAAGTGTACTAAATGGCTGAATCTCAACTCGTAGGTTTCTATTCCACAGGAGCTGTTCAATCTCTTGGTTCAATGATTCAACGACACTGTGTGTTGGAATCTGATACTTGATTAAGAAATCCTGAATGTCGGTTAAGCAATTGGCAGGCTGAATTTCTGCAATATCGCCAGCATGCCAAGTTATATCAGAAACGGAACGAAGTTCAATATTATAGGCTGCTTGTCCTAAGCTATTAGGGTTGAGCAATGTGCGTTCAGCGAGAGTCCACTGGTCAAACACTTTCTCTATATTCATGGCATGTAGTTCATGCTTAGTCACCACCGAAAGCGCTTGATTCCAGCGTTGAATATCATTGCTATTGGCATTATCTACTTCGATCAAGTCAAATAATGGTTGTGCCTTGCATTGTTTTAACCATGCATCAACGGCATAACCAAAGCTGCAATAGCTGTCAGGATATTCTCTTGATCCTAATGCAAGCACTGCGTATTGCATATGAGCTAACTCTAGCTTTTGTTGCATCAGTTTTTTGCTAAAACTTGTTGCAAGATCAGGTGCTTCACCTGTGCCATATGTGCTGATTACAAATAAAACCTGTGATGCTTGTTGTAAGTCTTGTTCAGTCAGTTGCTGAATCGGTTTAACCATCGTTGGCTGTTGTGCTTCCTGCAAGCTAGTCGCAGTACGCCATGCTAGTTGTTCAGCCACACCTGTTTGCGTCGCATAAGTGATCAGCCAAGGCTTGGCATTTGGATCAATCTGCTGTGCGTTGAGTGATTGACGTGCCGCTTGGGTCAGCTTTTTCTGCTTGCGACGTTTTAGATACAACATCCAACCCGTTACAAAGAACAGAGGCATAGCCAATGATGCTAGCATGGCAATAAATTGATAAGTCGAACCAAAGAAGCTGCCGCGATGCACAGGCAGCATGCTGCTCATGATTTTTTCATTGAGCTTCTTGTCTTCATAAAGTTCAAATTTTTCAAATTTATTGTCTTGATAGTTATAAATCGCTTGGTTACGTGCACGTTCATGTTGAGGAATGGCATCGACAAAAGAGAGTTCAACTTTGGCATCCGCATTTTTGGGAATATTCAGGGTTAAACTTGAGTATTCACGACCAATCTGGGCATTTACCCCAGTCCATGTTTGCGTCAAGATAGTATTAAGCTGTGCATTTGTCAGCTTAGGTTGTTTATCTTTGCCATGTTCATTATTTTGTTGATTACGTTGTGGCTGTTCAACCCCCATGACCTTGAACATACCTGCACGCCACCAGTCATAAGACCAATATAAGCCAGTGCAAGCAAACAGTAGATAAAACACAATGACCCAAGTTCCCACCACTGCATGTAGGTCCCAAATAAAATTACGACCTTTTAGTTTTGGTTTAATAAACAGCCATTGTTTAATGCTATGTTTCTTTGGAAAGCGTAGATAGATGCCACTCAATACAAAGAAAATCAGCATCAGCGTAGAAGCACCTGTGATTTGCGCTCCCAATTCCCCAGCGGTTAAATTGCGATGTAAACGCTGAATAAATTGAAAGGTATCACGACCTTTAATGTCAGGTAAGACTTCGGCTGTATATGGATTGACCATCATGTTATAACCACGACGCGCACCTTCTTTTTTAATATTGACGGTAGAAGATGCTGTTGGGTCGGCAGCAATAGTAATGCTGTTAATTTCAATTTCGGGTTGTTGCTGATTGAAATGTTGGTATAACTGGGCAGGGCTAAGTTTTGGTGTTTGAGCAGCCTCAACGACATAGCTATCTTGGTTGAGCCATTTTAAAATTTGCTGTTCATAAGAATAAATTGCACCGGTTACTCCCATTAAAGAAAGTATAAGCCCTGCAGTAATCCCTAAAAACCAATGGATTTGGAAAAAGACTTTTTTAGACATGGTCAAAAATGAAAAGATAATGAAATTTATGTCAAAAATTATAACTCAAGAATACGAACATAATATGGATTTTGTAGGTAATATTGATTTTGATTCTCATTTATTTTATGGGGTTGAAAAAACCTCTCATTTCGAGAGGTTTTTAGAATCATAGGTGTTAAATTGACTTTGGTGCGCCTACAACTTCATTTAAATGTTTACGTACCGTGTTAAAAGGGAAATTCTTAGAATCCATACGCTTAGGTAGGATGTAAGCACCTTGTTGTTGTTCGCCTTTTGGTGTTTTTACTTTGAAATTGACTAAAATAAACTCTGGAGAGTTGTACCATTCGTAAATGTCTTTCCAGCCAATGGTCGCAGTACCTTCTTGTAATCCAACTTTCTGGCGCATCACAATACCATGGGGTTGTACGCCTAAACGAAGACCTTTAATCTCTTGAACCGGAAATTCTGTCATTTTGCGTTTAACGTACCATTCAAGACCAAACTTTTTCACAAGATAAAAAAGGATCACAGCAATAATCACAACCCAACACAATACAGTTGAGTAGGTTGAATAATACTTAATCAGTCCTGCTGAAACCAATGAAAGCACCACAAGTGCAATCATAATCATCCATGCTTTTTTACTGAATTTATTGGTACTACGCCAAATCATCAGTTGAGCTTGACGTTGTTCAGCTTCAGAGACTTCGTAAGGAACAGGTTGTAGCGTATAAGCGTATAGCGTTTTGGCGGTCATAGTTTAAAAAATGAGTTTAGAACTAAGTTAAGTTTAACACCAAATGGCACTCAAAGATATTATGCCAATGGCGGATAAATTAAAGAGAAGCAAACTCAGTGCCATCTTCGTTCGGTTCGTGACTGAGACTTTGTTTGAGCATACTTAAACGGGTTAATATGCTAAGCATAAGTGAAAGCTGCTGTAAAATAATCAGAGATTTTTGATTGTTTTCATCATTGCGATTTAAATGCTCGCGTATGGTTTGCATCATATTTTGTGCAGATAAATCAGGGACTTCATCTCTAAGCAGAGCACCTTGAATATCATCTAATGCTTGATCGAGCAGGGCTAGAACCTCTTGATCTTGAATTTGTTCGCGATGAGCTCCAAGTGCAGCGATATAGCTTAAAAAAGTATGACTTAAGCATAGAAACTCAAAAGCCAAAGTTTTCTGAGTAGATTCAATATTGGGTTCTGTGGCAAGCGTGGAAATGAGAGAAGCAACTTCTGCATCAGTATTGTGCGCAGCGCGGCGAACTACACGATAATTTAATGCATTATTACGACCTTGGTGATATTGCTCAATTACTTCTGCTAAGTAGGTACATTGGGCTTGTAAAGAACGTTGGATCGAGCGAGGTAGCCTGCGGAATTTCCAATCTGGCCAAATGAAACTGACCCCAAACCACGCCAAGGCACAGCCGATCAAGGTATCAATAAAGCGTGGGAAACCTGCCGCAAATGCAGAACCATCTAGATTAAAGTTAATTAAAGCGAGAATCGTAATAAAAGCTGTTGCTTGAGCATACTGTTTACTTCGAAGTTCTAAAAATAATACGCCACTAAGAACTAACATCACCAGTTGCCCTTCAACCGAAGGAATAAAATAGATGATGGTTAGCCCCACGATAATACCGATTAGGGTTCCAACAATTCGCAAATATAAGCGGCGTTTGGTAGCATTAAAGTTAGGTTGGCAAACAAACAATGCTGTGAGCAAAATCCAGTAACCGTAAGCAATATGGGTTACTTGAATAAAGACATAACCAATAAACAACACGATTGAAAGTCTAACCGCATGGCGAAATAACACAGACTCAGGGGTTAAATGTTGTTTAACACGGACTAGAATATCATTCCAACCTTTTAAATCATCATCTTTTAGTTGATTTTCTGCTTGTTGTGCATTGATTAATTTCAGATTTCTTTCTGTTTCTAAATTCTGTAATTGTGCATCAATCGATTTAAGATTTTGATAGAGTGCAAATAATGCATTGATGCGAACTTGATCGTAAAGTCCATCTTCTCTTAATTTTTCTAAGGAAACTCTTAAATTTTCAAAGCTGTGTTTAAAGCGTTTGTTATGCACATAAGGGGTACGGCTTAAAATTGATTGGGCTAAATCCTGACAGGCTTTACCCTGAATCGTGAGAATGCGTTGAAAACGGAATAAAATATCACTGTGTTGAAATACTTTCGCTAGCTTTTGATAATCAATATGTGCGGAGTCTGCACGTTCATGAATATCTTGTGCGATGAAATAGTATTGTAGACTGCGACGTGTATCTTTCTGACCGCGGTCACCTTTTAAGCGGGTTAACAGTGACATTCGCATATCATTAAAAATCGCCACCAATTTGCCATTTTCTAATGCAATATCAATCATACTTTGTTGATAACTGGATGGAGTCATGTCCACATCAAATAAGTTTGATTTAGCAAATAAAAAACTACCTAAAGCATTATAGGATGCATAAAGTTGGTCTTGTACTTTTCGTACAGGGAACAACAAGAAACTGATTGTTGAAAGTAATCCATACCAAGCGGCTCCCAAAACTAAGAATGCTGGTTGTAAATACCATTGTTCAAATAAGTGTACACCGAGCATGGTATAGACAGAAATCACTAAACATCCGTAAGCGATCGTTGCATAACGCCGCCCCAAAGAGCCTAATAAAATCCATCCAATACAGGAAACAATTAATCCAACTGCAAAAATAATTGGGTAGGGGAATAACAATTGAACCGATGCAGCTGTGATAAAAAATCCAATATAGGTATAAATCTGATTCTGAATACGGACAGAAAAGCGATCATCAATATCACTAATTGCTGCCGCAACAACGCCTAAAGTCAGTGGAATCGTCGCAAGTTGAAAATTTAAAAGATAAGGAACGAATGCTGTTCCTGCGAAAGCAATCAGCATACGTACGTTATACATTAACGTGGTGTTATAGGTGGTTTGTTTTAAACGTGCGAGCCAAGGATTCAATGGTTGTCCTTTTATATTCGGCAATCAATTTATGATCATGCCTGTTAACATTTTTCAGGTATCAGCAGACTCTAATATTATGCACAAATATGGTGAGGATGCTAAGCTTAGAAAAATAAATAAACTTGAAAAGTAGAGGATTATGCAGGTAGAACAATCGAATCAGCGTCAGTATTCAACAGCATGGATTTTGTTACTTGCTTTGTTGACAGCACTCGGTCCATTGTCTATTGATATGTATTTACCCGCATTGCCCCAAATGGCAAATGAGTTTGGGGTAAGTACCCAAATGATTGCAAATACATTACCTGCTTACTTTTTGGGTTTAGCCATAGGTCAATTAATTTATGGACCTGTGAGTGATCGTATTGGGCGCAAGCCTCCCTTATATTTTGGGCTTAGCCTTTATGTGATTGCAAGTTTGGCTTGTGCGTTTACGACAAATGAATGGGCTTTGATTGCTGCACGAATTTTTCAGGCTTTAGGTGGTTGTGTTGGTGTTGTGATTGCGAGAGCAGCTATACGTGATCGCTTAGACATGCAAGGTTCAGCTCAAGCCTTTTCAAGCATGATGATCGTAATGGGGCTTGCGCCTATTCTAGCCCCGATGTTTGGTGCATGGATTCTGACTTTTTTCCCATGGCAGGCTATTTTTCTGACGCTAGCAATGATTGGTGTGATCTGCTGGTTGTGTATACATTTCTTCTTTAAAGAATCATTAGCTATTGAACGCCGTTTAAAATTATCAACTTATCAAGTCACTACACTTTATGCTGCAATTCTAAAAGATGACAGCTTCAGATTGCCAATGTTTGCAGGTTGTTTAACTGGCGCAGCATTATTTTGTTATATCAGCTCTGCTTCAGCCGTTTTTATGGGGCAGTACGGACTGACTCAGCAACAGTTTTCTTATGCATTTGCATTTAATGCAGCTGGAATTATGTTGATGTCCTCAATCAATAAGCACTTAAATACTCGAATGGGTATTTTTCAGCGGTTACGATTGGGTGGGTCGATTCAATGCTTTGGAGCAGTTGCTGTCATCAGTGCGGGGCTGATGGCGAATGCACCATTGTGGTTATTAATGTCTGGTCTTTTTTTAGTTGTGTCTGGTATTGGATTAACTGGTCCTAATGCAATGGCTTTGGCGATGTCTAAGCAGGGTGCGCGTGCTGGGACTGCGAGTGCGATTATGGGA
Source organism: Acinetobacter sp. 5862 (assembly GCF_024494585.1). Lineage (NCBI taxonomy): Bacteria > Pseudomonadati > Pseudomonadota > Gammaproteobacteria > Moraxellales > Moraxellaceae > Acinetobacter > Acinetobacter sp. 5862. Next base: position 2,913 of record NZ_JANHGP010000039.1, on the reverse strand, counting down.
AGTATGCAGTTTGCATGTGGTTTATTAGGTGGTGTGATTTTAAATTTCTTGTTATGGAAAGCGAGCCTCAATATGGGCATTATGATGTTAATGTTTACTAGCGCAGGTTTGTTTGCAATTTTAAAAGTTGGAAAACAGCTACAAAACAGTACCTCTGCATAGAGATACTGTTATTTAAACAATTTACTGGTCTAAAAATACTGTAAAGTTTTCTACGGGTTCGCGGGGAGTAATGAAGGTGTTTACGATATGATCAGGATCAGCATAACCTAAGGCAACGGTACATACTAATTCTTCATCTTCTGGGGCATCTAATACCTCTAAAACGATGGGATGAAAATGATTCCATGCGGCTTGTGGGCACGTATCTAAGCCACGTGCTTTTGCCGCAATCATTACATTTTGGATCATCATGGAAATATCCATTTTTGAACCAATTCCCATTGCTTTATTGACTGTAAAATAAAGTGCGACAGGCGCATCAAACAATTGATAGTTACGCAATTGTTGCGCCGCCATTTTTTCTTTTTCGCCTTTTTGAATACCTAGCAAACCATACAGTCCCCAACCATTTTCACGACGACGATCAATAAATGGTGAAATCCATGTTTCAGGGTAGTAGGCGAAAGTTTCTTGATATTGTTCAGCGAGTTCTGGTTGTTGAAAAAGTGCTTGTTGAGCAGCACAAACTCGCTCAATCATCTCGGCGCGTTTTTGGCCTGTCACCACATAAACTTTCCATGGTTGAGTGTTTGTACCTGATGGCGCACGAGCGGCAACATTTAAAATATCCTTGATTGTCTCTGTTGCAACAGGTGTATCTAAAAATGCACGTACAGAATGACGGGCTGTAATCGCATCATCCACATAACGGATTTGTTCCATGTTCATCTTAAGGTTCCTAAGCTTATGGCTCTTTCTCATGTAATGAGACTATAAAGTAATAAGATAGATTTGAGGATGGGTTTTTAGTCGTAGATTGAGATTTGAATAAAAAATAGTCGAGTAAAGATTAACGAGATGAGATTATCCATAAAATTTTTTAATTTGTTATATTTATGTGAAAAAGAAATGTATTTGTAACACAATGAAATAGAAATAGTATTTATTGATACACGCTGAAATCGTTATGATGATTGGAATAAAAAAATACACACAATAATCTAAATTTATGCATAATACGCCCTTTTCAAAAATCGATTGGGCTTTTCTAACCAAGAAGGTGAGGGAAGTTTTCTATGATAAGCATATTTATTTACCCAATTTTATGCTTATGAAAAATGTTGAAATATACACGAATACAGGAGCTTCTCATGAGTTTACCTCTCATCCGTAAGCCGTTCATAGTTCAGGGATTGGCGTTTACCATTGCTGCCTTCATGATGAACAATGCGCAGGCTGCTAGCGAACAAGAACAAATTCAACAACTTCGAGATGAAGTAAAAGAATTAAGAGCTTTATTGGAACAATATGTTCCTCAGTCAAAACAAAAAAATAATGTACCGCAGTACGATACCCAGCGATCTACTACTGTTGCTTCAGTATCCACTCAAAATATTTCATCTAATATTCAGATGGCTGCTCAAAAATCGCCTTTGAGTTTTAATTCTGCTTCGGGTGCGCAAGTACAGCTATACGGTTTTTTACGTGGCGATGCCTCGTATCAGGCAAAAGGCGGCGATGCTATTTTTAACCGAATCAATAAAGTTGATCTCGAAGGCAATGAAAAAAATAGTGATCGTTTTTATAGTACGGCAACAGTTACGCGATTAGGTCTAGATTTTAAAGCACCCATTCAAGAAGCAGATGTTGGTGGGAAATTAGAAATTGATTTTCGTGGTGGTAGTAGTAACGATACGATTCGTATCCGTCATGCGTATATGACTTTCAACAATTGGTTATTTGGTCAAACCACATCTACGTTCTTGGCGACAGATTTACAGCCAGAAATGATTGATTTCAATTCTCCTTTAGGGATTGGTACTTATCGTACTCCGATGGTTCGCTATAGCGGAAAAGTTAATCCAGACACCAGTTATATGCTTGCTTTAGAAAAAGGCAATGAAGACAACCGAGCGCCAGCTTTAACCTCTAAGTTAAAATATGATTTTGATGATGGCAAAGGTACGGCTTCAGCCCGTGTTTTAGTAACAGAAGCGCGTAGCAGAGCGAGTTACGACAAGAATAATAATCAATTAACAGTTGATGATGCTGATCTAGGGTGGGGTATTGCGGTAGGCACTAAGTATAAATTTACTGATTCTTTACAAGCGATGATCGATTATTCGCATGTAAAAGGTGATAGTAAGTTTTTGCTCTATACCAATAGTGCTTTTAATGTAAATCCCAATAGTTTTGAGTTGAATCTGAATGAGTTTGATGCACTCACCATTGGTACAACTTATCAAGTTAGCCCTAAATTGCGTAGTACTTTAGCGTATGGTGCAATGTTTGCAAAAGATAATAATCAGTTTGCACAACAAGCATTTGCGGATACAACGCAGAACAAAACCTTACAACAAGGTTGGTGGAACATCATGTATTCACCAGTTACTCCGATTACGTTTGGTTTGGAATATATCTATGGCGAACGTAAAACCTTTAATGGTCTAAAAGGTAAGGATAACCGTGTAGGCGCAATGGCTCGCTACAACTTCTAGCCTAATCCTGTAAACGTAATCATCCGTGGAAACCAATCACTTTATTTGATTGAGTTCTTACAAAGAACTGTATGCTTTTTATTAAGTTGATTGAGTTTTCACTCATTTTGAGAGTTACTATTTTATTAGCTATACGATGGAAAAACCGTCTAAAAGACTAATAAAATAAACGGAAGAAGATAGGACTTACGCACTATTATTTATAGATTCTCTGTGGTAGGAGATGATTTTTATCGAGAATAAAGTCATCAAT